>DLHV01000191.1:0-21410 GCA_002483395.1 Chloracidobacterium sp. UBA7659
AGCCCCGTCGGGGGCGTCCTGTTTGTAGAATCGAGGTTTATTCTTGATTGTCAGCTCCGTAGGAGCGGCCCGCATGCTATTCGACCAACTGCTCCCTGATGGTCCCGAATCCCCTTCTGACGTGGCGGAATTTGTTGCCTCTTCGGTCGGTTTGGTACCAGATGGTTGGCTTACCGGTATGTTCGTCTTCGGTTTCGACGAATATCTCGTGGCCGTAGCCGTTGTAGGAGAGTTTCAGGGGTGCCCGGGTGCCGAAGAGTGTTGTTGTGGTTGCAAGATATTTCTTGGATAAAACACATGGGACACTGGGACAGCCGCCAAAAAAGGTGAGCAACTCATTGATAATTAAATACTTAGCGTGGCCGATAAGGTGTCCCGCAACTGTCCCACGCCGGGACATCTGTGACGCTCAAACAGGTTCGGTTTAATCACACCGCCACTGGTTGTTTATTCGTTTGGCGAAGGCCCCATCCGTGCCGGCCTGGCCTTGCGTGCAGATTCCGGTATTGCTTTTTTTGCAGTCCTTGCAATAAACGATGGCACCGTCCCTTGCGCGCGAACCGGTCTCGGCCGGTGACGCAAAAGCAGTGATATCGCGAAATGTGATGTTTGGGTTGTATTGCAATACGCCGTCGCCGATCTCGACATCGTAACCGAAGAAATTCGGCTGCCTGTCTATCCGGTCCTTTCCCTGGCCTTCCGGCAAACGACNNTTAACGGTTTTGCGGCTGTCCTGGCCATCTACACATTGGCCGGGCAGTATGAGCGGGTCATAGCAAAATTTGTCTCCGATCGAGTTTATGACAACTTGCGGCCCGGCGCTTATCGTCTTGCCGAAGTACGTATTTCCGGTCGACGTGTAGTTCATACGCCCTGTCAACTCAATCAGGTCGCCAAATACGCTGCCTATCACCGTCAGGTTCTGCGAGGAAGTCGAGCCGTAAGGGGCGATATAGATACTTCGCCGGGTTCGCTCAGCCGACGTGCCGATCATAGTCACCGTGCCTATAGAATCGATGTAAAGGAACGTATCGCCGATGAGCGAATTATAGTCATAGCCGCCGCCGAACGTATTTTCGATAAGGATCGCGGCACCCCGCTTGAGGTGGATGCCGATCCCGGGTGGATTCGCCGCAATAAAATTGAACTGAGAATTGGCTATCGTCCAATCCGAATTGAACGTGTCAACGACGATTCCGGTTTTGTTATTAGCGAAAAACCCATGATCTACCCTTATATTGTCGAACTGCCAGCTATTACATTGCTGTTCCGCCGCATTGCAGTTTGCCTGGTTGGCATTGTGTGCAAATATCCCGACATCCAGATTCTGAAAGACGACATTTTCAAATCTAAAGAATTGACTTTGGTTATACGAGTGTACTTTGGTAGCGGGATTTATAGCCCATTTTCCAAGGGCTTCGATACCGTAATTTCCGGTGGAATCCTGCCGTGCTTCGCCGAACAACGCCGAATTCCCCAACAGCTCGATGTTTCGANNCCCGCCGATGCGGAAGATCGTTTGTTTATTATTTCGAAGGCGAATTCGCGACGCGCCTTTCTGCGATGGCAGGTTTGTCGTCGGAATCGAGTAATTGCTGCTCGCCCCGACGATGCTGACGCCGGATGGAACCGTGATCGCCTCGTAAGCCGGATCGCGGGTGTTGCCGTCGGTTGTACCGACAATATAGTCGCCGTCTGGAAAATACAGCGTTCCGCCCNNCTGACGGCTCGCCATTATCATCATCGCGTTGCGGATTGCCTTGGTGTAATCGGCCGGCTCGCTGTATGCATATGTTGGTGTCGTGCCGGCGACACGCTTGATTGGACGAAAGTCTTTTACGTTATAAAAACCCGTGTCTCTGCCGACCATCGGCCATAAGTAAGAATTTCCGTTGCTCAATTTTATCTCGTAAAGCTCTTCAGGCCCTTNNTTGATTTTCGGGGCTGGCGGAAACCTTGTTGGCGGTGGCACGGCTGAGATCGCAGCCGGTCAATCCGGTCGCGGGCGTTTGCAGATTGGTGCCTGCAAGAAACACCTCGATTGAATTTTGTCCGCGCTCCTGGGGCAAAAAGCGTACGGGACAAGCACCGTTGTTAGCAGTGCTGTCGGCACCGACATTGAGCGAATAGCCGTCGAACCTATTCTGTCCGTAGGCATTTACGAGTGTGAGAAAGAATACGATTACGCAAAATGGGTCGAAAACAAATCTTTTCATCGAAAGTCTCCCGATTGTTTTACTAATATGGAATACGAGTTTATCAAGAAATGGTATAGCTGGCGTAATGAGGCCTGTTGCCGAAGCACCTGCTTTGGTATTCAAAGCAAAATCGGTGTCGATTGACGGGCTATGGAAACCTTGCATGTGACCTCTTCGAAACGAGAGGAGATGATCGAAATAACACACGAAGTGGAAAAACTGCTGCGTGAAGCTGTGGCCGATGAAGGAATCTGCGTGCTTTTTACCCGGCACACTACCTGCGGCCTGACTATAAACGAGAATGCCGACCCCGATGTCAAAAACGATATGCTTGGCTTTTTGCGCAGGCTGGTCCCGCAATATTACGAGGATTTCAAACACTTCGAGCATAATTCTGATGCACATATTAAATCCTCGCTTGTCGGTTCGAACGTGACCGTTCCGTTCGCAAACGGGAAATTGCTGCTCGGCCGATGGCAAGGTATTTATTTGTGCGAATTTGACGGGCCGAGAGAAAGAAAAGTTCTGGTAACAGTACTACAGGCTGTTAGCCTGTAGCGACAGACTGGCAGTTTGTCGTACAAAATTATGACCGCAGGATATTCCGGCACGCCGCTGGCGAAAAAGTTGGGAATCAAGGAAGGTTTTGTTGTGCTCGGCGTCAATCCGCCGGAGAATTTTCTGGAGTTGCTGGAGCCGCTTCCCGGAGGTGTCGTTATACTCGAATCGCCACAACCGGAAACGGACGTGATCCACTTTTTCACAAATAGCCGCGATGAGTTGTTCAGTGGGCTTGCCGAACAGCGAAACTGGATAAAACAAAACGGTGCGATCTGGGTGTCGTGGTACAAAAAGGCCGCCAAATTGCCGACCGAGATCACGGAGGATACGATTCGCGAGGCGGCTTTTCCGCTCGGTCTGGTCGATGTAAAGGTCTGCGCGGTCGATGAAAAATGGTCGGGATTAAAGCTGGTTATTAGGAAGGAAAATCGTTTATAATCGAATCGAACAAACCACTCTTATAGAATCCGCGAAAGGAGCGTTTATGCCGACGACCGACCCGAGAGTTGACGCCTATATAGAAAAATCTGCTGAGTTTGCGAAGCCGATCCTTGCTCATATTCGAAGTCTCGTTCACAAGGCGTGCCCCGATATTATTGAGACGATGAAGTGGAGCTTTCCACATTTCGACCACAAGGGCGTGGTTTGCAGCATGGCTTCGTTCAGGCAGCACTGCGCGTTCGGTTTTTGGAAGCAATCGCTGATGGAACAAGACGTCTTTCCGGCACAAAAAACGGCGATGGGAAGCTTTGGGCGGATCACGTCGCTTAAAGATCTGCCAAGTGACGCGACGATGAAAAAGCTGATCAAAGAAGCAGTTCGCCTTAATGACCAAGGCGTCAAGGTAAAAAAAACCGTCTCGAAGGTTAAGAAAGAGATTGTCGTGCCCGACGTTTTGCTTGGAGCGCTTGCGCGTAACGAAAAAGCAGCTGAGACTTTCGAAAATTTTCCGCCGAGCTGTAAACGTGAATACGTCGAGTGGATCACCGAAGCAAAGACCGACGCCACTCGTGACAAGCGACTTGCAATAACCATCGAATGGCTGGCGGAGGGCAAGCGCCGAAACTGGAAGTACGAAAAGTGTTAGTTAACGTGTCAGTAGCCGCGCACGTAAGGTGTTCGTAGCCCGCACGTAAGTAAGGGCTCAACATCGGTTGAAGACAATGTAATAAAAAGATTAAATCGTAAGGAGGAGAAAATCATGTTTGGAGTAAAACCATATATTTCGTTTAAGGGAAATTGCGAAGAAGCAATTAACTTTTACAAAGAAGCGCTCGGCGCCGAAGTACTTTTTATGGGACGCGTCGGCGATTCGCCTATGAAGGGCAAGGCGTCCGACGACGCGATCATGCACTGCACGTTAAAGATCGGCGACACGCACTTGATGGCCTGCGACAACATGTCGCCCGATCATCCGGTAAATATCGGTAACAATATTTCGCTTGCCATCGGAACGAGTGACATGGCGTCAGCTGAGACGAGCTTTAACAAGATGGCCGAGGGCGGGACGGTTCTGATGCCAATGCAGGAAACATTCTGGGCCGAACGGTTTGGCATGTTGACGGATAAATTCGGCATAAACTGGATGTTCAACGTCGACAAGCCGGAGAGTGACCACGCAAAAGCAACCGCGTAAAAGTAAAAGAGTGAAAAAGGGGAAAAGTGAAAAAGTTAGAATTTCCGCGCATCAAACTATTTCACTCTTTCACATTTCCGCTTTTACACTTTTAATCTTTTTAACTTTTTCACCATCAAACTTTACTTATGACTGAACCAATTTTAGTAGCAAAGAACAAAGACAGTGAATTTCATCTTTTGCCGCAGATGGCAAACCGCCACGGCGTTATCACCGGAGCGACCGGCACGGGCAAAACCGTTTCGTTGCAACGGCTTGCCGAGGGATTTAGCCGTCTCGGCGTGCCGGTTTTTATGGCCGACATCAAGGGTGATCTCACCGGCGTCACCCAGGCGGGCGGCGGCAACACAAAGATCGATGACCGTAACAAGCTGCTTGGCATTACGCCGACGTTTGAGCAATTCCCGGCGACGGTTTGGGATGTTTTTGCAAAGCAGGGACATCCGCTTCGCGCGACCGTGAGTGAAATGGGGCCGCTGCTGATCTCGCGCCTTTTGCAGCTAAACGACACGCAGGAAGGCGTGCTGTCGATCGCGTTCAAATACGCCGACGAAAACGGCTTGCTGCTGCTCGATCTCAAAGATCTGCAGGAGCTGATGAAATGGGTCGGTACGAATGCCGACGAACTCACGCTGCAATACGGCAACGTCTCCACCGCGTCGGTCGGCGCGATCCAGCGTGGCCTTTTGCAGATCGACGAACAGGGCGGCGATCAGTTTTTCGGTGAGCCGGCCGTAAAACTGGACGATTTTATGCAGAGTATCGGCGGAAAAGGCGTGCTGAATCTGCTTGCCGCCGACCAGTTGATCAACGCGCCGAAGCTGTATTCGACATTTCTGTTGTGGCTGCTTTCGGAGCTTTTCNNCGAAAAACCAAAGCTTGTTTTCTTTTTTGACGAAGCACATTTGTTGTTTTCCGATGCTCCGCAGGCATTGATCGACAAGGTCGAACAGGTCGTTCGGCTGATCCGCTCAAAGGGCGTCGGCGTTTATTTCGTAACGCAAAACCCGGCCGATATTCCCGAAAAGGTATTGGCCCAACTCGGCAACCGCGTACAACACGCACTCCGTGCTTACACGCCGCAGGAGCAAAAGGGCGTCAAGGCCGCCGCGACATCGTTCCGCGCGAATCCGAAGCTCGACACTGAGACCGTGATCACCGAGCTCGGCGTCGGCGANNGCAACCGCGTGCAGCACGCGCTGCGCGCCTTTACGCCGCGCGACCAGAAGGCGGTGAAGACCGCCGCCGAAACCCTGCGGCCCAATCCGAAGCTCAAAGCGGAGAAGGTCATCACCGAGCTCGGCGTCGGCGAAGTGCTGATCTCGACACTGGATGAAAAAGGCGTGCCGACGATCGTCGACCGCGCTTTTGTTGTGCCGCCCGTCGGCCATATCGGGCCGATCACGGCCGAACAGCGCCAGCAGCTGATCGCTAATTCGCTGGTCGCGGGACAGTACGAACAGGTGGTCGACCGCGAATCCGCCTTCGAAATGCTCAAAGTCAAGACTGAGGCCAAAGCAGCCGAACAAGCTCAAATCGAAGCGTCGGAACAAGCCGCTAAAGAAGCCGACCATGAAGCCAAAGCCGAGGCTCGCTCGTCGGGCAGTAAACGTAGCGACAGTGTTACCGACACATTACTAAAGAGTGTTGTCAGAACGGTTGGGCCCCTGATCGTCCGCGGTGTGCTCGGAAACATAAAGAGCTATTTTTTTGGCAAAAAAAGTTCAAGACTGGTTGGCTTTAAGTCTAATGAGACAGTTGCTGATGATGAAAACTTGAAGAATTAGTAGCTGAGATCGAAATGGGTTGGAGATTCCGAAAAAGTTTTAAGATTCTGCCCGGCATCCGGCTCAACATTGGCAAAAAAGGCTTCTCAAGTGCGACCGTCGGTAAACGAGGACTCTCAGCAAGTATTGGAAGGCTTGGCATTTTTCGGAATATTGGAATCCCTGGAACCGGTCTTTCCCATCGGAGTAAGATTGATGGTTCGCCATCCGCACTTGGGGCATTTATTGGTTTAGCATTCGTAGGGGTCGTTATCGTAGGGGTTATTTCGCTTTGTGTTATTTTTGCCGCAATTGGGCGAAATACTGATCGGCAGGAACAACCCAAACCGGCTCGGCTAGTTTCTAATGTACCAATCGTTCAGACTCCGCAACCACCAACCTCTAATAGTAAGAAAAAATCGACAGTCAATCGAAAGGAAAAGTCGCGTTCAGGATCTTCTGGTTCTAAACCTTCGTCGCAATATGTTCTCGGCCCGCGAGGTGGTTGTTATTACATCAATTCTACCGGAAAGAAAACATATGTGGATCATAGCAAGTGCGGGTAGAGTTTTTTGCTTCAGTTTCCTATTCTAACTGGAGGACGAAGATAGTTCTAAATGAAACAAGACTGGTCGAGCTTTACCAAACGTATTACGATCGATGCGACGACCCGCGCTATCTATAACGCGTGGGCGATACCCGAACAGATCGAACGCTGGTTCCTTTCGCGGGCCGATTACACCGGGCCGGACGGATCGGCAAAGTACAAAACTGAACGCGTAAAGGCTGGCGATGCTTACACATGGCGTTGGTACGGCTTCCCGGACGGGTCGCCCGAAAGCGGCAAGGTGCTCGAGGCAAACGGGCACAACACATTTAGCTTTACGTTTGCGGACGGCTGCATTGTCGAGGTGACGGTCGTCGCGGAAAAAGGCGATAAGGTCGTCCAGCTTACGCAAAAGAAGATCGGGTCCGACGAAAAGCTGCGGCTTTATATCGGCTGCGGCGAAGGGTGGACATTTTACCTAGCCAATCTGAAATCGATGCTCGAAGGCGGCATAGACCTTCGCAACAAGAACGATAAGATCAAGGGGGTCATAAACTCATAACATATGGCCGAAGAGATCGGAAAATTACTGGTTGGGACCGCAAAAGGCGCGTTTATCCTTGACCGCACGAACGGCGAGTGGAAAATTGACGGGCCGCATTTTGCCGGTCGGTCTGTTTACGCGATGATGCTCGACCAACGCGCGGGGCGAAACCGCATTTGGGCCGCCGCACAGAGCATGCACTGGGGGGCCGAGCTTGTTTGGAGCGACGACAACGGAAAAAAGTGGGATATGCCCGAGGAAATGCGTATCAAGTTTCCCGAGGACACTGGGCAATCGCTCGAAAATATCTGGCAGATCGCACCAGGAGCAGATGACGACACGCTTTATGTAGGCGTTGCACCGGCTGCCATTTTTGAATCGCACGATAATGGCGGCACATGGACGCTGAACCGCGGGTTGTGGGACCATCCGCACCGCGAACAGTGGACACCCGGTTTCGGAGGGCTTGCCGTGCATACGATCGTCACCGATAAAGACGATCCAAGCAGCTTGAAGATCGCCATTTCGACCGGCGGCGTTTATCAATCGTCGGATGGCGGGGCGAGCTGGAATGTAACGAACAAGGGTATCAAAGCCTATTTTCTGCCGGACAATTATCCCGAATTCGGCCAGTGCGTACACAAGATCGCCCGCCACCCGGCGAAAAAGGACACGCTCTTTTTGCAAAACCATCACGGTGTTTACCGCAGCCGCGACGGTGGAAACACTTGGCAGGAGATTGAATATGGCTTGCCGTCGAATTTCGGTTTTGGCGTTACGGTCACGGATTCGGGCGATGTGTTTATCGTTCCTTTGGATTCCGACGGGGTTCGTTATACGTGCGAAGGCAAGCTTCGCGTGTACCGCAGCAAGGACGAAGGCGACTCGTGGGAAGCATTGACCGACGGACTGCCGCAGGAGAATGCATACGAGGTGATTCTTCGCGATGCCCTCACATCGGTTCGCGACGAAGTTTATTTCGGAACAAAGAACGGTAAGCTGTTCGGCTCGGCCGACAACGGCGAGAAATGGGGAATGATCCAGGGCTCTCTGCCCGAGATCAATTGCATAAAGGCATACTGATCGGCCTTGGTTTTACCTTTGCGTCTTTGCGACTTGGCGGGAGAAGATTTCCCGCAAAGGCGCCAAGACGCAAAGAAAGAACAGGAATTATGTCCTACAAAATTTACTTGAGTGGACATCTGAAAGGCTTCAGCGACGGGCTGACCGAAATCGGCGTGTCCGGCAGCCACAAAACTGTCGGCGATCTGCTGGCATCGCTTTGGCGGCAGCATCTCTCGCTTCGCGACCGCATCCTGACCGAACAAGGCGATATCCGCCAGCACGTCAACATCTATTATCAGGGCCAGGACATCCGCCGCCTCGGCGGCCTGCAAACCCATATCGACGCCGGCAGCGAACTGCATATTTTTAATGCTGTTAGTGGCGGCTGATATAGAGTTGAGATGGGCGAATATTATCAGAGAAATTTTATGAAAAGCAGTGTGCTAATTGTTTATGCAGTGTTTTTGCCTGGGATCGCTTTCGGACAGATTACAACTACTAAAGTCGCGCCCAAGGTTGAAATATCTGACAAAGCTCCCTACGACGGCACTAAGAATTTCTTAGGTGAGGACGTATATAAATATGTAGGTCAGGAACTTTATTTGAAAGGTGTATCCGAGAAGCTTCGTAAGTTTGGGTACGAGAACTTTGTAATTGACTACAGGCAGGATGGCCTAATCAATAAGTTAAATGTCTATAAGTGCTGTGATAGTTATAATTCAAAATATGATGCACTTGCCGGAAAATACTTCAAGGTTCTCGACGTCATAAAACATCCAAAAGCGGCAGAGAGTGAATTCGTTTATGGTCAAAAGTATTTTCTTAAGTTACAGGAGAAAAATGGAGATACTGTCTATTTTGAATACGACAGTCGATTTGAGAATTCTTTTCCATTCATTGTTGTTGGTTTTTTTGAAAAACAAAAACAACTAGTTATTGGAAAGGATTTTGTCTTCGCTGATGAGATATTAAAAAGTTCGACCGATATCCAAACTGGAAAAGTTGTAACCACCAAAACCGGACAGAAATGGAAGTGCACTGACCTGACAATTGAAGAAGAGTATTATACTTTGTCGCTCATTATTGTTAATTCTGTGGGAGAAAAAACAACAATTTCCTGTGACAGTGTATTCGGAAAATGGAGACGCGGACGCGCTTATTTCGGCGAAGAAGCAGATTCATATCGTTCCAAATTTGGATCGGCAAGTTTTGATACGATATTGCAGGGAAAAGTCAGACTGGGAATGACGATGGAAATGTGCAGATTGTCATGGGGTGAGCCCAAAAGTATTAACGAAACAATCTCAGCCGCTGGAAAAACTGCGCAATGGGTTTATTCAGATAACTACCTATATTTCACTAATGGCATCTTGACGACGATACAATAGAACGAAAGTAAACTTATTTTTCACTAGGTTTACTTTAACGCCGGAAAGTAAACTTAATAAAGTAGAAACTCTTCTCGCCTCGTCCTAAATTCTTTCAATTCCTCAGTCCACGCATACTCGATCTCTTTTAAGGAAACATGGCTCTCGATCTGCTTTCTGATCTTGTCCGTGCCGCTGACGACATCAAAAGGGTTTTTGTCGAAAACGTATTCGTACGCCGATTGTTTCCATTGGAAATGCTCGGTGTAGAGGTCATACGCAGTTTTTATCATCGCGATGCCGACGATCACCGGTGTAAAGGCGTTGCGGTCGGTGATGTGGACCTGGACGCCGCCGCAGGTTTTATCGGCCCATTTTTGGAAGGTTGGGCGGAAGTAACACGGGCGGAACGCAACGCCTGAAAATTCGTATTTCCCGAGCGCGGCTGTCCATTCATACGGATCGATGAACGGTGCGCCGTTAAGCTCGAAAACCTTTGTCGTCCCGCGGCCTTCGCTGAGCTCGGTACCTTCGATATGAACGGTCGCGGGGAATACGACGCAGGTATCGACTGTCGGGATATTCGGCGAGGGCAGCACCCACGGCAATCCCGTTTCCTCGAAATACATCTCACGCCGCCAGCCTTCCATCGCTACGACCTCAAGCTCGCAGCCGATGCCGAAATGTTCGTTAAAAAGTTTGGCAAGCTCACCGGTCGTCATGCCGTGCCGCGTTGGGATTTCGAATTGGCCGACAAACGACGTGAATTCCGTTTCGGTAACATTTCCTTCGACCGCGACACCATTGATTGGGTTTGGACGGTCGCAGACGATGACGCGCTTGCCAAATTTCTTCGCTGCTCTCATGCAGTTCGCCATTGTGTAAACGAATGTGTAAATACGGCAGCCGACATCCTGCATATCGAAAACTATTGCGTCCAGATTCGCAAGCATTTCCTCGGTCGGCTCGCGGGTTTCGCTGTAAAGCGAATAGACCGGAACACCAGTCCGCTCGTCGATGGTGTGCGGCGTTTCGATCATGTTGTCCTGAACATCACCGCGAATGCCGTGTTGCGGGCCGAAGAGCGTGGTCAAACTAAAATCGCTTCGCCCGCCGAACACGTCGGCAACATGCGCTAAGTTCGGCAAGACGGAGGCCTGATTGCAAACGAGGCCGACACGCTGGCCCTTGATCAGGCCAACCTTTTCATCAAGAAGGATTTCTATGCCAAGTCTTGTTCTCATATTACTCATGTTGCAAAGTTGATTCGTACAATTCGAGACGATCCGAAATCTCAAATCCAAAATCGAAAAAGCCCTGGCTTTCGCGAGGGCTCTAGGCTCACTAATTTAATTAAGTTTTTATTCTGACAACAGCGTCTATGCAGTCGCGTCCGCAATCGTCGCGTCGGGCGCATTCGTTTTCACCGAGGCGATGCCATTCTCCATGGCGCTTTCGGAAGTATACATTTCACTTCGGCCTATCTCCTGCCCGTTCGAGGCTTTCAGAACAAAGTACGGGTCACCCTTGGCAGAAGTCTTGCGTTCATAACGAGCTTCGTCACCGCCATTTTTCTTTACGGACTCGATCCCGTTTTCGGCCGCCGCACGTGTCTCGTACATTTCGCTCGATAGAATAATCTGACCGTTGCCCGCTTTCAGATTAAAATGGAATTTGCCGTTTGCGGAAGTTTTTAATTCAAATTTGCCTGCCATATGCTTTCTCCTTTTCCATGACTATTTCCGGTAATTTAGACGAACTGCTACTTGATTCGGCAAATGATACCACATCGAATAGCAAAATAAAATCCAATAATCATTCAAGAAAGTCGTGGCCCATCTCACGCGGTTCGAGGTTGTTGCGGATGATGACGCGGGCACAGCCGTTCCAACGCAAAATCGCGTCGTCATGACCTGCGGGCCGCATTGCCTCGGCTTTTTCAAAACAGTCCATCGCCTGCCGGAACAGCTCGTAGGCGCCGACGCCGCTTTTGTCCAAAACAGCCTTTGCGCGGCGTTCGAACGTAATGCCGGCATAGTAACTTCGTTCGTATTCGCCCGTGATGCGGTTCAGATATTCGGTGATGCGCGAATCGCCGACGGCATAATCCCGTCCGAACCGGTCGCTCATCGCGAGCACTATATTTATCAGGGCTTCCTGGTTGTCGGGCTCGACCTCAAGTATGTCGAGGCAGATGCTCTCGGCCGCTCCGGGTTCATTTAGCAAACGATAGTGCTTCGCTTTTTCGAGTGCCGCCGGAATGGCTTCTTTATGTAAAGGCTTTAGTTTGAACATAAAAACTTCCCAGCCAGGCTAGGCTTTATTTTGCGAATCAAGATACGCGTTCTCGTTTCGCCGCCAGTTCAGGAACCCAATTATCAAGCCGAATAAAGTGGCGTGAAAAAAGAATGTGACCCACGTCCGCGACGCGCTGAAATATTGGCCGAACGACTGCCCCTCATCACGAAGGAAGAAATATCCTACCACCTGCATAACAACAGCGAACGGGCCACCAGTGATCAGAATGCCGTCAAAGAACAAATATTTTGTAAGACCGGCCTTTCGCTTTTCCGACCAGGCGGCACTTGAATATTTCATAGCATCAGGGCAGAAACCCAAGAGGTAGCGAGGGTTGTCTTAGTTCGTCACTCATACTGTCCGTTAGCGATCCAACACACTCCCTACCGGTCGTGTTTCCGCCTTCTAAACAACTTTACAAATTTCTTAACCGGATCGTAAAACTCATCGACGACTCGTTCCTTTAGCGGTATAATAGCGTTATCGGTGATCGTGATATTCTCCGGGCATACTTTAGTACAGCATTTTGTAATGTTGCAATAGCCGATGCCGTGCATGTCCTTTAATTCCTGCAATCGGTCCTCAGTGTCGAGCGGGTGCATCTCAAGCGCCGCACTGTAAACCAAAAAACGCGGACCGATAAATTCCTCGTGCATTGCATGATCGCGGAGGACGTGGCAGACGTCCTGGCACAAAAAACATTCAATGCATTTACGAAATTCCTGCACGCGGTCGATGTCTTCCTGCTGCATCCGCCACGTGCCATCTTCGGCATCGGGTGGACGCGGCTTGAATTTTTTGATGCGTTTTTTGACCTCATAGTTCCACGAAACGTCGGTTATAAGGTCCTTGATCGCGGGAAAGGCCCGCATTGGTTCGATCGTAACGGGTACGTCGAGCGGGATCGTGTCGAGACGCGTCATGCACATCAGCTTCGGCATGCCGTTTATCTCTGCCGAGCACGAACCGCATTTTCCCGCTTTGCAGTTCCATCGGCATGCAAGATCGCTAGCCGATTCAGCCTGTATCTGATGCACGGCGTCGAGAACGACCATACCTTCTGAAACCTCGGTCTGGTAATCGACCATCTCGCCGCCTGTCGGGCCGCCGCGTCGTATGCTGAATGTGGCTGTCGTCATTTCATTCCATTTGCTAACTTGTAAGCTTTAATAACTCGCGGGCAAATTTCACAGACGGCTTCTTATCAAGAGCAGTTTCTTTTGTGTCCTTTACGCTCAAAATAATCCTACGAACATTTGGCTCTTTAGGGATAAATGCAATCCCAACTCCAGTTGAACGGAGTTTAGTATTCATCGACCCAACACCGTTGCTGACGTTTCCGAACGTCTTTTTGTATGTTCCACCAACAAATGACAGAATAATTTCTGCTCCTGCGGCATCATCTAAGAATGAAATTCCCTCAACTTTCGCCTTATCGAATTCCTTTATGATTCGCTCGCGTTCCTCAGTGTCACCTTCTGTGTCAACGAAGATTTTTGTAAGACCTTTTAGCTCGGTTGGTTTGCCGTATTCTGTCTTTATTGCATCTTGGCCCAATCCAGTTATCACGTAAAAGAAGATAAAAATAACTCCAACAATAGTTTTTCGCATATTACTTCTCCACGTATGTCTTATCCCATCTCCTCGATAATCTGTTTCAACTCAACAGGCATTTCCGGGATCCACACGCGTGCGATCTGCATCCGTCCGTCCGCGTCTTTTTTCAGTGAAACATTGACCTTGCCGAATTCCGGGTCTTTCGCCGGGTAATCGTCGCGGTATTGGCCGCCGCGGCTTTCTTTTCGCTCGATTGCGGCACGGGCGATGGCTTCGGAAACCGTAAGCAGATTGTGCAGGTCTAGCGCCGTGTGCCAGCCGGGATTGAAATCGATATTGCCCGGCACGAACGTATTCGCCGAGCGTCTTTTTAGCTGTTCGATGCCTTCGAGGGCTTGCACCATTTCCTCTTCGGTGCGGACGATGCCGACGAGTTCCTGCATCATCTCCTGCAGGTCCTGCTGGATTGTATAAGGATTTTCGCCGCCCTCGCGTTCGAATGGCTCAAGCGTGCCCTTTGCGATACGCTCGACCTCATCATTATCTATCGTCCCATGCCCGTTTTCTTTGGCGAAAATCGCCGCGTATTCACCGGCCCGCTTACCGAAAACGATAAGATCGGAAAGCGAATTGCCACCCAAACGGTTTGCGCCGTTGATGCCCGCGGCACACTCGCCTGCTGCAAAAAGCCCCAGCACCGTCGAAGCCTGCGTGTCCCCATCGACGCGGATGCCGCCCATTATGTAATGCGTCGTCGGCCCGATCTCCATCGGCTCCTCAGTGATGTCGAGATTGGCAAGCTGCTTGAACTGATGGTACATCGAGGGCAGCTTTTTCTTTATATGCTCGGCTGCGTTCGGGATCTTTTCCTTGATCCACGCAATGTCGAGAAATACCCCGCCGTGCGGTGACCCGCGTCCGGCCTTTACTTCGCGGACGATGCATCGGGCGACGTGGTCGCGTGTCAGCAATTCGGGCGGGCGGCGGGCGTCTCTGTCGCCGATGACATATCGCCAACCTTCCTCTTCGGTGTCCGCGGTTTGGTCCTTGTAGAGGTCGGGAATGTCGTCAAACATAAACCGGCGGCCTTCGCTGTTTTTAAGAATCCCGCCCTCGCCTCGAACACCTTCGGTCACAAGCAGCCCGCGAACACTCGGCGGCCAGACCATGCCGGTNNACCGACGGCGGCCAGACCATGCCCGTCGGGTGGAACTGGATGAATTCCATGTCGATTAGCTCGGCCCCGGCGTCGTACGCGAGCGCATGGCCGTCGCCCGTGCCTTCCCAACTGTTGCTTGTGATCTTGTAAGCGCGGCCGACGCCGCCGGTCGCAAGAACGACAGCCTTTGCCTTGAAAATGCGAAAACGCCCGTGTTCACGCTCGTATGCGAGACAGCCGATGACACGATCGCCATCCCTCAGAAGCGAGACGACCGTCACCTCCATATAGACTTCGATGCCCTGGTGGATGCCGTGATCCTGGAGCGTGCGGATGAGTTCGAGACCGGTGCGGTCGCCCACGTGAGCTAGTCTCGGATAACGATGTCCGCCGAAGTTTCGCTGTAGGATCTTGCCGTCTTTTGTGCGATCGAAAACTGCTCCCCACGCCTCCAGTTCTCTTACACGATCCGGCGCTTCTTTCGCATGTAATTCGGCCATTCGCCAGTTGTTGACGTACTGGCCGCCGCGCATCGTATCGGAAAAATGCACCTTCCAATTGTCGCGGTCGTCGACGTTTGCCATTGCCGCGGCCATTCCGCCCTCGGCCATAACTGTGTGCGCCTTTCCGAGCAGCGACTTGCAAACCAGCCCGACGGAAACGCCCGCGGCCGACGCCTCAATCGCGGCACGAAGGCCGGCACCACCGGCACCGATGACGAGAACGTCGTGTTCGTATGTTGTGTATTCGCTTAATCCCATTAACTCAATTGACGAAGAACATTACCACGACAGCCAAATTCAAAATCGTGATCAACCACCAACCGATGTCTTTCGTTGCCCTAACGGCTACGATCATACTGACAATAAGCAATATTGCGCAGAGAGCGGTTGTAAAAAGTAGAACCGCAA
Organism: Chloracidobacterium sp. UBA7659; assembly: GCA_002483395.1. Taxonomy (GTDB): domain Bacteria; phylum Acidobacteriota; class Blastocatellia; order Pyrinomonadales; family Pyrinomonadaceae; genus OLB17. The sequence goes on from DLHV01000191.1 coordinate 15,610, forward strand.
ACCTAAGCCAGTTCTCACTCCCATCTATTCGAAGAGGTTGAAAATACCAAAACCAGAAGATGACAGACGGAAGTGCCGCGAGAATTTTCCAAAACACGTCTCTGAATTTCATCAAAATATGCGGTAATCAGTAAATGCGCCCATCGAGCAGAGTCGCACGTAAACATCAGAAAATCCAACAACAAACAGGCTGATCCATGCAAACAGCATATGCCGTTTATTGAGACCGCTGACACATCCGTAAGCTGCTTTTCGAACAGGTTTATTCGACAAAACGTCGTACACGCCGCCGACAAGGTGGCGAAGACTGTGGCAGCCCAACGTATATGCACCCAGGCAAATGACGTTTGCCGTCAGCACTATTGTCCCGATACCTATGCCGAAATTCTCCTTACCGTCCGCACCTATGAACCACAACGCCTTCCAGGCGTCATGTGACAAAAAGATCAAAAAGACCAATCCCAGATAGAGAAAATAACGATGGATGTTTTGCAGTATGAGCGGGAATTTGCGTTCGCCGCGGTAACCGTTTCGCGGCTCGCCGACTGCACACGCCGGCGGATCGGCCCACATAGATTTATAGTAAGCACCGCGATAGTAATAACAGGTAAACCGAAATCCGCCCGGCGCCCACAAGATCAAAAGGGCGGGCGAAAACGGCAGCCACGCTGGTATCCAATTCGGTTTTGGCCCGAACCAACTATGCGCAGATCCGAACAGTTCCGGCGAATAAAACGGCGAGAGGTAATTTGCACCGCCGCCGGTGTATAGATAATGATTGCCCTGAAACGCGGCCCACGTCGAATAAACGACGAATGCACCGAGGCCGATAAACGTCAGCAGCGGAGCGATCCACCACGTGTCCTTTCGCATCGTCGAAGCGAACGGACGCCGTGTTATGGAAACCAGGTTCGAAGCCATTAAGCTTTGCGATGCCTCCCAAGTTCGAATTGCCGAAAGAATGCCCGGCTCGTCGCAGGGGCTGCAAAAATTCACCGGGATGGATTTGTAACGGTCTTTTCTTGTAATGTTTTACGCGAAACGAGCGGGCAAGTCAAGCAAATCGGATAACGGCAAATTGGCTGGAAACCGGCGAAGAATAAAAGCAGCGAAGCTTGGCCGTTTTACGTATTGGTTGATCTGAAATCTCACTTCGATCTAGAATTTCGCAGCCAATCGTACCAATTGTTCATCCCTTCGCCGGTTGTGGCGGACGCTTGCAAAACCTCGATGTTTGGGTTGACCTCACGTGCGTATTCAATACACCGCCCGGCATCGAATTTGACGTACGGCAGCAGATCGATCTTGTTTAGTATCATCAAATTGCTTGCGCGAAACATGTGCGGATATTTGAGCGGCTTGTCTTCGCCCTCGGTAACGGAGAGAATGGTGACCTTTGCACGCTCGCCGAGGTCGAAAAGTGCCGGGCAGACGAGATTGCCGACGTTCTCGATAAACAAGATCGATTTCGGCGCCGGGTCAAGGCTCTTCAAGCCGCGTTCAAGCATATCAGCTTCGAGATGGCAGCCGGTGCCGGTATTGATCTGCACTGCTTTGCAGCCGGTAGCGCGGATGCGTTCAGCGTCATGGATCGTTTCCTGGTCGCCTTCGATAACTCCGATCTCGAATTCGTCTTTCAGCGCAAGAATGGTTTGCTCAAGCAGCGTGGTCTTGCCCGAACCGGGCGAGCTGACTAGATTTAACGCGAGTATGCCGCGGCCCGACAGCCATCCGCGATTGCGTTCGGCGATAAGCTGGTTTTTGCCCAGGATCTCTTTTTCAAGTTCGATCGTTCGGCTGTGTGTACGGGCCGCTGCGACTGCCGTGCCGGACTCAGCCGCCGCGTGGGAATGATGTTCGTGCGAATGCTTATCGTCATGTGTATGCGAATGGCCGTGGGCATGAGCTTCGTCATGTAACATCATTCTTTGATCACCCGTCTTCAGGTCGGTGACAGCAATCTGGTCTGTTTCGGAGCATCCGCAAGTTGCGCACATAATTCAAACCTCCAATTCTTTCACTTTCAATTCTTCGCCTGCAATAATTTTCAGATCGCTGCTGCCGCACACGCAGCGTCCGAATAAGGCCGATAAAGCAATTTCTTCACCACAGTCACGGCAAAGACCTCTTCCCTTAGTCTCTAAAATTTCAAGCTCAGCACCTTCGACCACCGTTCCCGCCGCACAGATCTCAAAACAGAATCGCACTGCGTCCGGCATTATCGCGCTCAGATTGCCGATCTCCAACGTCACGCGTTTGACCGCCGCGCCGCCGGAATTCTCGGCGCAAATTGCAACAACGCTACGTGTGATACCTAGTTCGTGCATATCAGGTTCGGAGTTCCAACTTCAGTTGACTCATTCGCAGCGAGGAGCCAACTGAAGTTGGAACTCCGCACTCCTAACAAATTCGTGGCAACTGGTTATTCAATGTTCCTGTTGTAAAACGATAAGCCGCGACGCCGCAATCGCGGCCTGTCCCAATGACAACCCGCCGTCGTTCGCCGGCACGTTTCGATGAGTTAAAACCTGGAATTCCTTCTCATACAAACGGCGAATCACCTCTTCCAACAAAATCTTGTTCTGCCAAACGCCGCCAGACAAAGCGACGGTTTTCGTTTCGCCTTCGCCGGTTTCATCGCGGCTTAGTTCTTCTATCATCTGCACAATTATCTTTGCCAGGCCTTTATGAAAACGCGCCGCAATCACGGGTTCGGGAGTCTTCAGGATCAGATCGCCGAGCAATGCCTGCCACATTGCGTACGGCTCGATGTACGGGAGATTCGATCCGTTCAACCGCTGGATCGCGAATGGATACGCGAGCAATTCATCCTCCTCTAATAAAGCCTTTTCGTCTACTATCGCTTCGAGCTCAACCGCTCCCTGGCCTTCGTAAGCGGCGTGTTCGCGGGCAATACCGACGGCGGCGGCGACCGCATCGAAAAGCCGTCCGCACGAACTGGCCAGCGGTGAATTTATCTGCTTTACGATCATTCCGTCTAGAATTTCGCGGGGCATTTTATCAAGAAAGCAAAATAATTCCATATCGGAATAATTCAAAGCGAATCGCGCCCAGCCCATTTCCGCCATCAAATGCGCGTACATGTTGCGCCACGGTTCCTTGATTGCCCGCTCGCCGCCGATCATCGCGACCGGTTTGAACGTCGCCAGCCGCTTGTATGAGTTGTAATCGGCAAGCATAAATTCGCCGCCCCAAAACGTTCCGTCGTCGCCAAAGCCAAGCCCGTCGAGAGCGACGCCGATCACCGGTTTTGCGTCAAGTGTGATGCCGTTTTCAGCCAGACATGCGGCAATATGTGCGTGGTGATGCTGCGTTTCGATCAGCGGAATTCCGGTCGTCTCCGATTGTTCACGCGCGAGTTTGCTCGATAGGTATTCCGGGTGCAGATCGCAAACCAAGCCTGCCGGTTTGTGCTCATAAAGTGTTTCGTAAAGCTGTAGGTTGTGGCGGTAATCTGCCTGCGTCGCGGCGTCTTCGAGGTCGCCGATATGCTGCGAGATTATCGCTTTGCCGTCACGCAAAAGGCAGAATGTATTTTTCAGCTCTCCACCGAATGCCAGGATCGGCGGAGCGTTTTCGAAGCCCTTCGGCAACTGCATCGGAGCCGGAGCGTAGCCGCGGGCACGTCTGAGAATTCGCGTCTCACCGGCCATGACCTTGACGACTGAATCATCAACACGCTGTGCAATTGGCCGATCGTTCATTAGAAAATAGTCGGCGATCTTGCCGAGCCGGGGTACGGCTTCATCATTGTCGATACACTGCGGCTCGTCGGAAAGATTGCCCGATGTAAGCACGATCGGCCGTAACATTCGCCTCAGTAGCAAATGATGCAGAGGCGTATTCGGCAGCATTACGCCCAATGTATTTATTCCGGGTGCGACAGCGTCCGCAATTGCGTATGGCGGATTGCGTATCTTTAGACGATCCAGAATGACGATCGGAGCCTGATGGCTTTGCAAAAGTTTTTCTTCAGCGGCACTTATCTCGCAATATTCGCGTGCCACATCTAAGTCGCGGGCCATCAGCGCGAACGGTTTTCGCTCACGGTGTTTCAGATCTCGCAGACGTTCAACCGCTTCGTTACTCGTAGCGACGCAGGCAAGCTGAAAGCCGCCGATGCCCTTGATCGCCACGATAAGGCCTCGCTGGATCAGCGTGCATGCGGCGTCAGCCTCGTCCCGCATCGTAAACGCTTCGGCGGCGATTGGTTTGCCGTCGGAGCCTTCGAGCCAAACCTTTGGACCGCATTTGTGGCAGGCGATAGGCTGCGCATGAAAACGCTGGTCGGCCGGATCTTCGAATTCGGCACGGCATTCATTGCACATCTCGAAGCCACGCATTGTCGTGTTCGAACGGTCGTAGGGAATATTTTGAATGATCGAAAGCCGCGGGCCGCAGTGGGTGCAGTTTGTGAACGGGTAACGAAAACGACGTGCAAAAGGATCGAGCGTTTCCTGTCTGCACGCTTCGCAGGTCGCTGCATCCGGCACAACGCTTGTGTGAACCGAAGTTGCTTCGCTTTGCACAATTCGGAAATCGAAAAGGTCGGTGGAAATCTTGATGTTTGTCCGCTTAATTTCGTGAATCTGTGAAAGCGGCGGGGCCTGTTGCCGGATGGCGGAAATGAAGTTCTCGAGATCGACGGAAGCCGCCTTGGCAATAATTTCTACGCCGTCTCCGTTGTTCAGTATCGAGCCGCGAATGTTGAATTCCTTGGCCAGCCGCCAGACCGTCGGGCGAAATCCGACGCCCTGCACAAGGCCGCGGACGATGATGCGTTCGGCGACTTCTCCTTCGTCGGTTGTTAGAGCGACTGATTCAAACATTAGCTTTTTGCTCGTTTACATAATCGGAGCATTCGTTCATCATTTCTTAAGTTTTATTTGCATCGTAGCATAGCGCTCGGCCCGAACGTAAAATCTTTCGGGCCCCATGGCATGATTGAAGAAAGGTGTTCCAGGGTGGAACAGCGGTACACACCTACAACTGTCTGCTTTCGCGAAACATTCGGCGGCTTCCCGCTAAGAGGCAGGCGGCGCTGGCGGCGCAGGCGACCGGGCAGACGAGCAGGGCGTATCGCATCATCGCGGGATCGGCGGTGGCTCCAAAACGGTCGTTGAGATATCCGATCAGATTCGAGCCGATCAGATATGCGGCAATATTTACCGAGAAAAAATAGATCGCAATGCCAAGGCCGCGGAGGTTTACTCCGGCAAGTTCGGTGACATCCGCGGCGGCAGCTCCAAGCCAGCCAAGTGCGGCGGCAAGCAGCACGAAAACCGCGAGCAGGATCAGATAAACGTTGTCAGTAAAGATGAGCAGCAGCCAGAACGGAACTGAGATGAGCGATAACAGCGTGCCATAAAGCATGCGTCCGCCAGGTCGTCGCTTGCGAAATTTATCGGCGATCACGCCGCCGAAAAGCGTGGCCGGAATTCCCGCAACGAGCGTTAATATACCGCCATAGAATCCGATTGTCGGCAGATCGAATTTGTGCAGCCGCGAATAGAACGTCGCTCCCCAGATCGACAAATTGTTTGTCGCAAGACCCAGCAGAGCGTAACCCAAACAAAGAAGTATGAATGTCTTATTTGCAATTAAGCCGCGAATTGCATTGAGGAGAGCTTTTATCGCTTCAATCAACCTCGAGAATTGGGTGGAGCCCGTAATATGCGAGTTTGGGCACTCAACCATCTGAGTTACCTTGCCCGTTCGCGACGGCTCTTTCAAGAAATAGACGAGAACGCCTAGAGCAATGCCCGGAAATCCGATGATCA
>DLHV01000191.1:21478-25931 GCA_002483395.1 Chloracidobacterium sp. UBA7659
GAGCGGCGGGAAATAATCGGACAGGAGCGAAATAGCCGCCGGGCCAAGCGTCGCCTCGCCGACACCGACCATCACGCGGCAGAAAAATAGAGACCAGAAATCCCCGGCAAATGCCGTCAATCCTGAAAACAGACTCCAGACCACTACGCCGATCGCGATCATCTTCGCCCGCGAGCTTCTGTCCGCCAGCCGCCCGAATGGTATGCCGAGCAGCGTGTAAAAAATGACGAACGATGTCGTGCCGAGCAGTGCCAACTGCGTGTCCGAGAACGCCATCTCCTTTTTTATCAGCGGGAAAAGGATATAGATGATCGTGCGGTCGAGGAAATTTAGAATGTAAACGACCATCAACAGCGCAAGGGCATACCAGGCGTAGAGCGGTGTCTTTTCGGTCGTTTCGGTCATAGAAATGCGGCGACAGACTAACAGTCAGCCGTACTTTACGGCAGAACCATAACAACCGCCTCTCCTTTGACAACCGTTTCGCCATTCTGGTTTGCACACACGGTTTCGAGCGTGACGATGGCTTTGTCCTCGCGGATATTGGTCACGGTCGAAGAGGCGGTAACGGTATCGCCGATAAAAACCGGTGCCGTAAATTTCAGCGTTTGTGATAGATATAAGACCGTGCTCCCTTTGAATTCGTTTCCCAGCACGGCGGAAATGAATGCCGCACTCAGCATGCCGTGGGCGATACGTTTACCGAACCGCGTCGTCTTCGCAAATTCCTCGTCGAGGTGGATCGGGTTGTGATCGCCGGATACATCGGCGAATTTGCGGATGACCTCATCCGTGACTTCGCGCGAGGTTGAAAAAGTATCTCCAATTTTCAGATCCATATTTTTATTTAGCCAAAAACGCCAGAACGGCCTTATTAAAATCGGCGGCTTTTTCGAATTGAGGAACGTGGCCGCACCCGTCGAATATGATGAGTTCGGAGCCCGCGATCCCTTTGTTGAAGGTGGCGGCATCCGCCACTGGCAGCAATCCGTCCTGCTTGCCCCAAATGATAAGCGTCGGTTTCTTGATCTCGCCGAGGCGGTCGTTCAGGAAATCTTCTTTACGCTTGATCGACTCGATAAGGCTGTTGATGGTGTTTCCGTCATTGGTCAACACCCTTACAGTCATGAACTGGTCGACGAGCGCCTCGTTGTTTTGAAACATCGGGGTCGCAAATATCTTTTTCATATTCGCACGAATTTCGTCACGGGTGGAATTGTTCAACTGATATACGTCAGCCTCGCCAAAATTGGCGGGCACGATACCGGCCGCGTCGGCAAGCACGATCTTCTCGACGCGATTCGGATATTTTATCGCCATCAAACCGGCGATCCATCCGCCCAGCGAGTTACCGACCAGCGAGGCTTTCTCGATCTTCAACTCGGACATAAATTTGTCGAGAAAATCGACATACGTGCCGACCCGATATTTTAGAAACGGCTTATCTGATTTCCCGAAACCGAGCTGATCAAGCGCAATAACGTGATAATGCTGTCCGAGCGTGGCGGTGTTCGTTTGCCAGTTCCCGAGGCTGCCGCCAAGGCCGTGAAGCAATATCACATTCGGCTTCGCCGGATCGCCGGTTTCGACGTAATTGATCTTTGCACCGAAAACCGTGACCGTCTTTTCCTGCAAGACTTGCGAAAGGGTGGTTGCCGACAGCGCCAGTAATAGCGACATGAGCAACAACAAATTTATTTTCCGGTTAGTCATATAACTTCTCCAAAGTATCTTTGTAGTGTGCCGCTACGATGTTTCGTTTCAGCTTCATCGTAGGGGTGATCTCGCCCGCCTCGGCGGAAAAATCGCGGTCGAGGATCACAAATTTCTTGATCTGCTCGCTGCTCGAAACACGCGCGTTCGCTTTTGCGACCATTTTATCAATAGCTTCCCGGATCGAAGTTTCCTCCGCGTGTCCGCCAGCGTTGACCTCCGCCCGATTAAGCGTGATCATTGCCACGCAATAGCTTTTTCCATCGCCGTAAACAAAACAGTGACTAACGAGGTGCGACTCCTTAACAAGATTTTCTATCAACGCCGGGGCGACGTTTTTGCCCGATGAAAGAACGATGATCTCCTTTTTGCGGCCGGTGATCTTCAGGAATCCGTCAGAGTCCAATTCGCCGAGGTCACCCGTCTTTAACCAACCGTCCGGGTCGAACATCTCGGCTGTTCTTTCGGGTTNNTTGTAATAGCCCGAAAACATCATCTTGCTTTTGACGAGAATCTCGCCGTCATCCGCGATCTTCACATCGCACATCGGCATCGGTTTGCCGACGGTGCCGAATTTGAAGTCGTCCGCACGATTGAACGCTACGCATATGTTTTCCGTCAGGCCGTAGGCCTGCAAAATTGGCAGACCTGCGTCGGCAAAAAACTGCGCGATCTCGGCAGGAAGCGGTGCACCGCCGGATGTCAGAAGGCGCATTTCGCCGCCAAACGCGTCTTTGACTACCTGCGGATGGACCTTTTCCGTACCGTGTTCAGCGACGATCTTTGCATGGATCTTTTCAAAAAACCTCGGAAGACTAGCGAACACGGTCGGTTTTACCTCTAGCATGTATTCATAGAGCCGCGAAAGATCGTCGACGAAATACGCGGACGTACCGTTATACAAACGGTTGTAAATACCCGAGATACGCTCCGCCACGTGACAGCCGGGCAGATACGAGAATGCCACGTCCGAATCGAAGATCGGCACTGACAGCCGCAGAGATTCGACGCTGTTCAGAATATATTGGTGCGAAAGCAAAGCGCCTTTCGGCTGGCCGGTGGTGCCAGAGGTGTACACCATTATTGCGATTTCACCGGGTTTTGCCGATGAGCCGATAGCTTCGACCTTTGGCAAGAATTCTGTACGGTTTTGTCGCCCGAAATTAAGCAGATCATCGAATGCGGAAACATGACCGGTAGGGAGTGTGTTCTTCGACTGCTCGATTACGACGACCTCCTTCACGGCGGGACAGAAAGAGGACAATACCTTTTCCAACTGAGCATCAGTATCGACGACAACGATCTCCGCGTCCGAATGATCGATGATGAATTCGCATTGCTCCGCAGAACTTGTCGGATAAATACCTACACCGACCCCGCCCGCCGCGATCGCCGCGATATCGACGATCGTCCATTCGGGGACGTTCCCGGCGAGAATCGCGACACTGGCTCCCTTCGTCAACCCTTTCGCTAAAAACGCACAGGCAAGGTTGTGAACCTTCTCCTCAAACTCGGCCCATGTTTGCGATTGCCAGCCGCTGCCTTCGCGGGTGAAAAAAACCGGGAGATCGTAGTATTTCTCGGTTCGAGCGCGAAATAGGCTGTAGATGTTTGAGTAGTCCAAATGTTCTTTTCTTCCTTTGCGTCCTTTGAGGGTTTTGCGTGAAATTTTCTTCTCACACAAAGCTCGCAAAGATCAAAGAAACTGCGATCTAATATTTCATCGCAAGACACGCCATGTTCAGACCGCCGCCCGAGGCACACATTACAATTCGGTCGCCGCGTTTTATCTTTCCCGTTTCAAGCGCATCGTGAAAAACCATGGGGATGCAGGCCGAGCCGGTGTAGCCCCATTTTTGCATAATTGTATGTGTTTTCTCTTCGGGAATCTGCATTTCCTTCATTACGACCTTTATCGTCGAAAGATTTACCTGCGTCCAGAGGAAGATATCGATATCGGCGAGCGCCAACCTGGCTTTTGCGATGACATCGTTGACGATCTTCGGCCAGCCTTCGATATTCACCTCGGGCGGGTATTTTTTTGCGAAACGCAGGCGGTTCGTATTGTTTTCCGCGAGTACTTCTGCTGTGATTGGCTGCCGCGTTCCGCCCGCGAAGATGCCCATGAAGTCATGATAATTGCCGTCAGCAACGAGTTTGGACGCGAGAAAATGCTGTTCGCCTTCGACCGCCCGCAGCACGACGGCTCCGGCGCCGTCCGCGAAGATCGTAGAGGTTTTCTTGTCCTTCCAGTCCATGAATTTGCTCATGGCGTAACATCCTATGACCAGCACGTTTTTGTAACTCGCATCGGCGATAATGTATTTGAACGCCGTATCAAGCGTGGTGACAAACCCCGCGCACGCACAGTTTATGTCGAACGTGCCGGCATTCATGGCCCCGAGCCGCTGCTGTACGACGACGGATGTCGCCGGGGAAATGTACTCGGGCGTGTCGGTCGCAAGTAATATCAGGTCAAGATCCGTAGCAACAACACCGGCACTGCGAAGGGCGTTTTCAGTGGCGGCAGTTGCAAGGTCTGCCGTGCTCTCGTCCGCGGCGGCTATGTGGCGCTCCTTTATACCGATGATATTCGTAACGAAATCATCAATATCCTCGCTGAGGTTTTGGCTCAGCTCCGCATTGGAAACGATCCTTTCGGGCACGTAAACGCCTGTGCCGATTATCTTGGCATCCCGCATATCTTCTATGAATTCAAGAATTCCCCGACGATCCGGTT
>DLHV01000191.1:25945-37893 GCA_002483395.1 Chloracidobacterium sp. UBA7659
GTTCGGCAGCCTGTTCACGAGATTATACGAATTCTGCGCCGGTACAACCGTGTCGCGGTCACCGGTCAGAACGAGCGTTTCAGCCGCCATCTCCGAAATTCGCTCCTCGGTATTGAATTCCATCGCAGATCGAAGCTGCTGGCTGTAGACTTCCTCTGGCACGATGTTCGATTCGCGCAGGCTGCAAAAGCGTTCAACAACATCGGGGCGGCTTTCGACAAACTCCGGCGAAAATGCCTGCGTCAAATATCGCCGGATTCGGTCCGCCGTGTTCATCCCTTCGGTTGACGCAAACGATGTAAGTACTTCCATCGATGGGGCTACATGGTTCGGCCCACCGAAACTGGTCGAGGCCAGCACCAGCTTCTTTATCCGCCGCGGATAATTCAGGGCAAATTCCTGGGCGACGAATCCGCCAAACGATATTCCGAGAATGTGCGCTGCCCGAATGTCCAGAACAGAAAGTATGCTGACAATATCCGTCGCGATGGAAGCGATCGAAACTGCGGAACCTTCCTTTAACACGGACCTCGATATCCCGCGCGGGTCGAATGTGAGGATGCGGAAACTCGCCGCCAGTTCCCTCGTCTGCCATTCCCAGCTCCACGCACCCGACGCAAATCCGGGGATCAAAACGAGAGGTTCGCCCTCGCCCTGATCCTCGTAATAGATCTCAGCGTCTTCAAGCTCTAACTTGGGCATCAATACATCATCGCTGTAAACAGGGCTCATCCAGTTCAACGAACGGGAGAACCGCCCCGTCCGCGAAACGCCGCCACCCCTCCTTCGTAAGGAGGGAGTTTAGAAACCGAGCTTGAAAGCAAACTGAACGACACGCGGGCCCGCGGCGGCTGAAGTGATTCGCCCGAAGGTCGGTGTCCCTAAAGCATTTCCCGGATTTCCATAATTAACCCAGTTAAAGGCGTTAAAGAATTCGGCCCTGAATTCGCCTTTGAACCGTTCAGAGAGCGGAATAAATTTGATCAACGAAATGTCGATATTCTTCTGGCCTGGGCCAAACAGCAGGTTGCGTGGCGTATTGCCATATGGAGCGGTCGGATCAGCCGCCCCCCTCGACGAGACAAAGGCCGCAGTGTTGAAATATTGATTCAGCCTTTTGCCTGGATCGCCGCTGAAGGCAAAATCAGAGCTTGTGAACGCCGGATTGAAATTGCCGCGCTGGATGATCGACGTTCCGTTCGAATCGAGGATCGAAAACGGCAGGCCGGATTGGAAGACAGCGACTCCGGCAACCTGCCAATCGTTCACCAGCCATTTCGCACCGTTGTCCGAACCAACGAGCTTCGGCAGATCGTAAACACCGCTGACGACAAACCTGTGCTTACGGTTGAAATCGGATGGACCGCCATTGAGCCGCCAGTTAAACTGATCGCCCGGAATGTTTGTCAGCTCGTTTATCGATGCGCCCGAGTAGTAATCGTAGGAGCGTCCCACGGTGTAAGCCGCCAGAAATTGAAGGCCGTCGCTAAAGCGTTTTGTCAGCGACATCTGAAGCGAGTTGTAGCGTGAGACGGAAGTCGTCTGCACCTGCTGCATGCCGCCGGTCAGGTTCTTGTTGGCCGAAAGAATGCTTGCCGGAGCAAGCGGCGTGGTAAACGTATTGGTCGCCGCGTTGTAAACAGGCTGATTGAGCGTGATCACCTGCAGAAGATGCGTGCCGCGATTCCCTACATATCCGACTTCGGCAACCAGATTGCGGGCAAGCTCGATCTGCGCTCCGAAATTATATTGCTGAATGTAGGGCGTCTGAAGCTCGGGGTCGACAAAAACTCCGGCGATCGGGACGCCGACGACCGGTGCGAGCGGCGAAAGCGGTGAGGGGATCGTAGCCACGGTCGGGAAAGCCGACGGCAGCGGCAGTGGGATGAAAGGGTTCGACGCAGCGCGGAAAGTCGCCGGAAGTATCGGCTGAAGCGGTGTATTTACAAGCCCGACACCTAAAGCAAAATACGGGTAATTGAAAAGCTGCGTGTTGGCATATCGCGTCGATATGCGGTCGTAGTAAATGCCATAGCCACCGCGAACGACTACCTTTTGATCACCCCAAAGATCGAAGGCAAATCCAATACGGGGCGAGAGATTGTTTTTATCTACCGGAACCAGAGTCTTTGTGACGGCCGGCACCCCGGCGAGCGAGCCGCCCTCGGCCTGTACAAAACCATTTGGCGGTGCGGCGGGAGCAGCAGCAGTTCCGATGCGGACCTGGCTGGGGATGAAATTCACAAGACGTCCCTGATCTTCGACAGGCAGGCCGTAAAGGTCGTATCGCACGCCGAGATTCACGGTCAGCCGGGAATTAATCTTCCAATCATCCTGAATAAAGGCATTTGTGTCGGTCACTTTGTAATAGCGGTCAAAAACGCCTGATCCGATCAGCGACGTCCCGATACCCAGGAGAAAATTCTGGAATGCGGTCGTGCGAACCCCGGCCGCGACCGTATCACCATAGATGATCTGCCCACGCGAGAATGCGTTGAAATAAAACTTGACCTGCGAAAACCGGTATTCCCCACCGATCTTCAGGCGATGGTTTCCGACGGTCCAGGACAAAGTGTCGTTGGCGGTGTAAGCGTTGATCCTTGACGATTGATCGGCGAGTGTAGACGAACCAAAAAAGAAAAGCGAATCCGAGCCGTTGAACGAGAGCGTCGGTGCACCGGGATAAAGGCTCGCGAGTGGATTGGTAATACCAAATTGGGCGGCGGTAAAAGGCTCTTCCGGCACGCTTGTAACGCGAAGACGGCTAAATCCGACGCGGAACTGGTTGACAACATTCGGCGAAAAAACATAGGTGTCCGTGATTGAATAGAGTTTCTGCTTTATCGTCAGATCGCCGCCAAAACCGACAAGCTGAGTTGCCCCATTACCGAGGCCGGCGAAATTATAGTTCGCCTGAAATGTCGGGTTGTCGGCGGCGAAGAATTTCGCCGCGATCGAATGCTCGCTCGTAAAATTGATATCGGCATTTGCGTTAAACTGGTTTTCCGTGAATCGTGAGACGTTCGTCTGCGGCTGGGTCAGCCCAAGAAGCGAAACGGTTCGCGTCGCAACGCTCGACGAAGGAATCGCAAAATTGCCGTTTGGCAAACGGGCATTCAGGATAGAAAGAGTCACGGGATTGATCTGAGCCGCCGTAAGATTGGCGAACCCGGGAAGTCCGCTGAAGGATGCAGCAAGACCGGCGGCCGTCCGGTTCGTATCGGTAAGGCCGGTCGGCAGCGCCGGTACCGTAAGGCTGTTTGTAAGCGAAGCTCCGTTCTTTTCTTTTGTTCCCTGGTACGNNTACGAACCGAAGAAAAAAAGCTTGTCTTTTATTATCCGGCCGCCAAGCGTCCCGCCAAACTGGTGGCGATTGAGAATAGGACGGTCGATCCCGGCCGCCTTAAGAAACGGATCGTTCGCATTCAGGCTGCGATTTCGTAAAAAATAATAGGCGTTGCCGTGAAGGTCATTCGTGCCGCTGCGAGTGATTGCCTCGACATTTCCGCCTGCGTTGCGGCCATTCGAGGCGTCATACAATGACGTTTGGACGATAAATTCCTGTAGGCTGTCCGTAGCCGGCACAGCGATGTTCGGCGTCGAGTTGGTCCCGATCGAATTGGCGTCTATGCCATTGATTCGGACGCTGTTGCTCGTTGTTCGCTGGCCGTTTACGCTGATCGTCGCGTCGCCGCGGCCAAGCTCTGTCGTGTTTGATACGCCTGTCTGCGCACCCGCCGAAAGTGTCAGAAGCTGTTGGAAATTTCGCGTTGGGAGCGGAAGCTGGCGCAATGTTTCGCCCGTTATCACGCGTCCTTGCTGCGACGATTCGGTTTGTAGGACCGGTGCCGCGACATCGACAACGGCGTCCGTCGCCGTGATCGCGAGTTGCACTTCTACCGGCGTTGTCTGTGTTATGTTCACTTCGGCTTCGACCGTTGTCTTTGCAAAGTTTGGGGCGGATATTTCGACCCTGTAGCGGCCCGGCGGCAAAAGCTGAATGGCGTATGAACCATCGCCGCCGCTGGTTGCTTCACGTGTATAATTCGTCGCAACATTCGTCGCCTTTACACTTGCCCCGGCTACCAATGCTCCGTTCGGGTCGGTGACTGTGCCGGCAATCTGGCCGGTTGTGCCCTGGCCGAAAGCGGCTGCGGATGAAAATAACAGGCATAGGACCATCGCTAAAATACTTTTGTGTCCAAACATCTTGAGAGCCTCCATAAATAAAAATGAACGTCCGTTTTTTATCACTTTAAACTAAAATGGCAAATTTGGTCGACGTAATGCCCTAAACCATTGCCTTATTTGCCTGTTTCTTGAATTTCGCCAGCTTCTCTTCGCTGAGAGTTCCGTACGCGAAGATTTTGGTTAAACAATTCAGTGCCTGTTCGTCGTTCAGGCCGAGATGACGATTGCCGCCGAACAGTTTTTCGACCAGGAAATAATTGAAAAACTGCATATACGCCGTCGTAAACACCGTCGCAGGGTCAACGCCGGTTCGCAAATCGCCGCGTTTTGCGGCCTCGTCAAACTGTTTTGCAAATATCTTTCGGAACCGGTCAGTTATGCCGTTGAACATCTTTCGGAAGTGGCGGTTCTGAAACTCAAGCACGTCGATGTACATCAGCAGCCAGAAATCCGAATGTTCGTTAACAAGCTTTCCGGCCATTTCGCCGAGCCGTCGAAGATTTTCGGGATCCAGCGGTTCGTCGATCTGTGCAAAGATCGATTTTAGCTTGTCGTCTATTACCTTTACATACCCGTTAATGATCGATTCAAAGATCGCTTCCTTGGTCGGATAATAGTTATAAAGATTGCCGAGCGACACCTCGGCGCCCTTGGCGATGTCACGCATCGAAGCCGCGTGAAATCCCTGAGTAATAAAAAGCTCGCATGCCGCGGCCTCTATCACATCTTTACGTTTACCGATCGCCGCATCGCTTAATTTTGGCATAAAGAAAACGAACGCTCGTATTTTTATTCATATCGGAGCGTTTGTCAATAACAAAATGCGCTGGTCTCGAATTTCCCTCTAAAGATAAAGCCGTTGCGGCGTGTTTAGGCTATTGTTTTTGTTTTCTTGCAATCGCCTTGCTAGCAGATAGGATTATCTTCCAAGTGGTCTTATCTCGATCAAAGACAGAATTTAGTCCCTGCTCCTCCATCGGCGGGTCGCCCATTANNTAAAATCTGCCCTTTCTTCGGCCTGGCGGTGCCGCCGAAAGCCCAGAAGTTTGCTCCGGCGATATAAGGGTTGCCGGCGGGCTTATTGCCGATAAAGGCAAAAACCTTTTTGTAATGGGCGTCGCGAAACGACGTCGGAGCGTTTGGGTCGAAAGACTGGCCATCACGGGGCAAGCCGAACTCCTCGATGACGAGCGGCTTGTTGAGTGTCACTGCAACCGCTGCATTTTCAGCTATATACTTTTCGGTTTGGGCAACGATGTTTGCAAAACCGTCGATCATTTTACCGTCCGCAAACCAGCCCCAGTTTTTCGGCCAGACATGGATCGTAAGATAATCGATGTTTTTGTCGGCGTGTATCTCTTCGAATAACTTAACATCTTGCGTGCCGAACCAGCCTTCGTGTCCGATCGCGACCAAATGATTCGGGTCGGCAGCCTTGATTATTGCGGCTGTCTCGCTTATCCATCGCCGGTAGTCGGCATTTGCCGAGGACCTCATCGGCCGTGGTTCGTTGGCAAGTTCCCACGCCATGATAGTGGGATCGTCCGTATATTTCTTTCCGCTGAATTTATTTATCCGGTTAAGAATCAGGCTTACCTGGCGTTTGTAGCCGTCTGTGCATGGTTTGCAGGAATAGAATTTGGCGACGATGTCGCGTAACTCATCCCACGATGGTTTTCTGCTTTTGAACTCATCGGCGACGAGACCGTTCCACATTAAGTATTGCTGAAAGCCGCCGCTCCATTCCCAGTTATTGCTTAGGAATATGACTGCCTTCATCCTGCGTTTGCCCATTTCGTAAAGCACTAGATCGAGGCCGTCGAGCACAGCTTCGTCAAACTTGCCGTGGCCCGGCTGCAGCGGCGGCCCAACTCGCGTTACCCCGTTAATCAGTCCCGAACCTTCGGCACCGGCCATTAGTCGCAAGTTGGTGACGCCATGCGATTTCAAAAAATCCAATTCGCGCCGCAAGCGGTCGATGCCGCGTTTTTTATCTTTTTCGAGCCCGAGCAAGCTCCCGTACCAATAATTAGCGCCGACGAAATAATAACGCTCCCCGTTCAGAAGTAAATTATGCCCCTTGACGGAAACAAACGGCTGGGCGTCGAGGCTTGCGGGAAGCACCGCAAAGGAAAATATAAATAGATAGGATAGGCGTTTAATCATCAATATGGTGACCGCCTGTTGGTGTCGCGTCGCGCATACTGATGCTTTAAGCAGGTAAATCGTCATAGCCGTGCATGTTTGCTTGGTGCCACGACCAGGCCGATTCGATGATTGTTACGAGATCAGCAAACCGCGGATTCCAACCTAGTATTTCTTTCGCTTTTGCTGAATTTGCGATGAGCCGTGATGGGTCTCCGGCCCGGCGTGGCCGGATAACGGATTTGATCGGTCTGGCCGTCACTTTTCGTGCCGCTTCGATAACTTCCAGCACCGAAAAGCCCGTTCCATTACCAAGATTGACGAATTCGGAGCTTCCGCCATTCTGTAGATGTTTCAGTGCAAGAAGATGCGCCTGACTCAGGTCCAACACATGAATATAATCCCTTATAGCGGTGCCATCGGGCGTCGGATAGTCGTCGCCGAAGACCGAAATGTCAGGTCGCTTCCCCGCCGCTGCCTCCAAAATAAGAGGGATCAGATGCGTCTCCGGATCATGATGCTCGCCGTGCGAATCGGTCGCTCCGCAGGCATTAAAATACCGCAGGGCAACGAACTTCAGCCCGTAGGCCTCATCGTAATCCTTCATTACCTGCTCTACGAAAAACTTCGACAAGCCATAAGGATTTGCAGGCTTCTGCGGATGTTTTTCATCGATCGGCACATACTGAGGCTCGCCGTAGGTCGCGCAGGTTGAAGAAAAAACGAACTGCTTTACGCCGCACGCGATAAGCTCGTCCAGAAGGCGTATCGTCTGCACGGTGTTGTTGTGATAATAGATGGCTGGTTTCTCAACCGATTCCCCGACGTAAGCAAAGGCAGAAAAATGCATCGTCGCATCGATGCCATTTTCAGTACAAATGCGCCGGACCAAATCAATGTCGCCTATGTCGCCTTCGTAGAATTCGACCTCTGGAGCAACCGCCGCGCGATGTCCACGCGACAGGTTGTCCAAAACGACTACGTCCACACCCTTTTCCCGTAGGTCTTCGACCACCACACTGCCGATGTAGCCCGCCCCGCCTGTCACTAGAATCGCCATAGTTTTCCGAAATAAAGCACCTTCGCATTTGATCCACCAGATCAGTTTAGCTAAATTTCGTCAAAGCCTCTAGCAAAACGAGGGCAAACAGGAATCGGACATCGTAACGGCATCCGAAGTTATGATCACAATAACGAGAGATCAGACATGTTCGTTGTCTTTTTCGGCTTTGCTAGCAGCCACATGAAACATAGAATTCTGCTACCATTTCGGCGGCCCATTTGTTATCTTTGATCTTTATGAGTCGTCCCTTTAGATCCGGCATATCGCCGTCGCTTTCGCAGTAATCAGTGGTCAGAAAGCTCCCGGTAAACTTGTAGCTGACACCTTTGACCGTCGCGGTTTGGAAGGTTATCTCTTTGCCGCCGATCGCGATGCGGTCGAACCGCAGGGCCTTTTTTGTCAGTATAAAACCTTTTGGAGCGATCGGTGAGGAGGTCGGGTTGTCATCCGAGTCGTGACCGTAATCGTGTGTCTCGATCTGCAAATAGTCGATATCCGCGAATGCGTTTGGCACAGTCTCCAGGTCCAGATAATACTCCCCGGCCGGGTCGAATTCATCCGAGTATTGGCCCCCGTCTGCGGTATCTTCGTCCGCTGAAGGACCGACAAAGATCGGCTCCCCCGGTGTTTGAGTTTCAGGGGCATGTTGGATGTTGGGCGTAGCCCGTTCGAATACTTCCGGCTTCGCGGCCCGCGTTGGCACGAACGACAATGCAAAGCCTGCCGCCGCATAAGCGCTGATGCCTAAGATAAATGCGGCAACGGCAGCCAATATGCCAAGTGTCAATTTTTTTAGTTTCATTTCAATTATCCTCCCCGAATTTATTGACCGAGTTTATTCCGTTTCGGACTCCATCCAAGCGGACGGCCATCATTGCCCGAATGTGGAAATCCACACGCCCATATGTCGGAATACCGCTTTTAATGCCTTGGCACGGCCTGTTGAATAGAAACTTGATATAATCCGGTTCAAAGAAACGAGATGTCCATACTTATCGCCGAAGACAACGAGGCACAGCGTCATTACCTCAGCGAATTGCTCGCGGGTGAGTTTCCCGCGCATGCTCCGATCATCGAAGCGATGGACGGCGAAGCGGCGGTCAGCCTTGCGCTTGAGCACCGGCCGATACTGTCGATTCTCGATATACAGATGCCGAAGTTTTCAGGGGTAAAGGCGGCGCGGGCGATCTGGCGCGAGTTTCCGGAGGCGAGGATCATTTTCTGGACGCAGTTTCCGCACGAGATCTATATAAACGAGATCCGCAAGATCGTAAAGCTCGCCGATCCGCCGCCGACGTATGGCTTTATTCACAAGAACAATCCGGAGGCGCGGTTTCTGCGGTTTGTTGCCGCCGTGCTTGAAGACGGGGCGGACATGATCGATCCGGCGTTTAAGGATTCGTTTCAGCGGCCGCTGCTGACGGAATTTGAGGCCGAAGCTCTTCGTTATCTAGCGCTCGGGCTTTCAAATTGGGCGATCGCCCGCAAATGCAGCCTCAGCCTCCGCGGCGTCGAAAGCCGGCTCGCGACTCTTTACGAAAAACTTTTGCCGCAAAGCTCCGCCGGGACCGATATGGAAGCCTACGACAAGCTGGCCTATAACACGCGGACCCGTGCTTTTTTCGAGGCGCTTCGCCGTGGACTGATCAATAGCGATGAACTGGAAAAGGCCGAAGCCGAACTGTCGGACTGGCTGACGCGCGACAGCGGAAGGTTTCGCCAATCACCGAAATAATTTCCATAATGAGAGCAACGAAACTGAACTTGTCTATTTTGCTTTTCTTCACGATGTCCATTAGCGCTTGCGTGTTACATGGAAGCGCACAAAAGAAACGTGAGGCACAGGAGAGTCAGAAAAAGGAGTGGGTGGATTATTGGCCTGCGATTGTCGAAGTCAAAGGAAAACTCGGTGTTAAGACATTTTTTGGCCCACCGAATTTCGGCGAGAACCCTAAGACCGATGCTAAGGAAAGGAGTTGGATCTTATCTTTGGATAAGCCAATAAATGTACGGGCGAAAGACGAAACTGATCCAATATCAGGTCCCTCTGTTGATAATGTACGCGAGCTGCAATTGGTTCTCCACGAACCTCGTAGGGAGTTGATCGGTAAGAAGGTAATTATAAAGGGAACGCTCTTTCATGCCCACACTGGACATCACCACACAGACGTGCTTATGGATGTTCAATCGATTAGCCTTGTGGTGTCAAATTAATAGAATGCGCGTCGTCGGCTCTACAACGATATTTCCGGCACTGGCGGTCTGCTTTTTACTGATCGCAGCTGTTCTTACTAATTTTCTTGCTCAAAATTCCCAACCATCGCCGACGCCGTCTCCCGAGCCATCACCTACGGCGTCCGCGACACCTTCGCCTGCACGCACGCCGTCGCCGACGCCGCTGCCGGGCGCGCAAAATTTTCATCAATGGGGTTCGATCACGCTTTTCAACGGCCTGCCATCGGACAGTGTCCGGGCAATATCGCAAACCCCGGATGGTGTGATGTGGTTTGGCACCGATAATGGGCTTGCCCGATTTGACGGCCGCCGGGTCCAGAATTTTTCGCTTGGAGGTCCGGATGCAAACCGCCTGTTGGCGCTAAAAGCGGCACCGGCGGGAGAACTTTGGATCGGAACGCGAGCGGGAGCTTTTGTTTACTCAGAGAACCGCTTTCAACCGGTCGAAAGCACCCAGAATGTTGGAATAACAGCCATATTATTGGGCCAGGAAGTTTTCCTCGGCACAGACTCGGGCCTCGTCTTGCGCGTCAAGTCTAACGAGAGCGGAACGCTCAAGGCTGAACCCGTGTTTCCGAATTCTGTTTTAGCTGACGACGGCAACCCGCTCAGCATTACGAGCCTAATCGAAAATGATGGAGAGCTCCTTGCGGGCACTCCCGGCCGCGGCGTATTCGTTATAAAGCCAGGAAGCTCTTCCGAGTATCAGACCGCTCCGCGCCCCATCTTCGTAAATTCCCTGGCAAATAGCGAAACCGGAAAACTGTGGCTTGGCACCGACGCGGCGAAGGGCCTCAGCGGTATTTATATGGTCAACGGCGGTTCCCGGGCAGAGCGCGTCGCCGCGCCTACGGCTAACATTTTGGCTCTTGAGGCAAACGAAAGCGGCCTGTGGGCCGGGACAGAGAGGTACGGATTATTTCATATTGCCGAATCCAAGCTGACAAAAACCTATACGTTTGAAAATACATCCGGCGGATTGCGCTCCGACACAATATTTACGCTTTTCACCGACCGCGAAGGCGTCATATGGATCGGCACCAACCGCGGCGTCAGCCGTTTCGACCGGCTCGGGCCGTTTCAGCAAACCGTTTCTGATATACCGAACAGCAATTTTATTCGGACGCTATATCAGACCCCTGGCGAGCAGGGACTCCTATATGCAGGCTCAAACAAGGGATTGTTTTCGCTGCATCACCTCAAAGACAACTGGACCGAGGTTCCGGGATTTAAAAATAAAGTTATTTATGCAGTCAGGAAACGATATGAGTCATCAATTGTCGTTGGTACTCCAGAGGGAATGTTCGATATTTCGGGTAAGAAGCTCTTGGACGGGGACGTTCGTAGCTTTGCCGGTTACAATATGCGCGATTACGCCGCTATTCTTGGCCGCGGCGTTGTCGATATAACCGATGACAAGCCAAAGCTCGTTTTCGCCGATGAAACGGTTATGTCAATTTGCGACCGTTGGAACAAACTCTGGATCGGGACCTCGGAGCGCGGGCTGTTTAGTTATAACGGCGTTGCCGTTAAGAACGCCGATCCAGATGTGTTAAAAAGCGGAACGATCTGGAACATGTCTCAGGTTCACCCCGAAGGTCCTCTTTACATCGCCGGCCAGCACGGTGTGTTCGTGTTCGAGGAAGGCAGTGTCGAGCAAATCATCGCTGCTGAGGACGTGCGTGATGTGGTTGAGCGCGATGGACAAATATGGGCGGCGACAACGACGCGAGGTCTTCTGCATGCTCGTTATGATAATCGCTTTGGTTGGCTGGTGTCGTCCATTGGCTTCGAACAGGGACTTCCTTCCGAGAAAGCATTCTCGATCCAACCAGCCGGAAACACGCTTATCATCGCAACTAACCGCGGCGTGGTTACCTACAAACCAGGCTCGATCGCGCCCAAGCTCATCCCGACACGCATTTTGAGCCAGCGTATGCACGACCTCGGCGAACTGCGTTCGACAATAGAGCTTGATTATCCGCAGAATTCGCTTCTCGTCGAAGTAGCCGGACAAAGCAGCCGTACATTTCCCGAAGAATTTCAATATGCTTTCCTTCTGAAAAACGCGCGTGGTGAGATCCTCGACAGCCGTATCTCGAATGATCCGCAATATGCTCCTGCAGATCTCAAGCCGGGCCAGTACATTATCGAAACGAGGGCCTTTGACCGCGATCTTCTTTCATCGGAACCATTGACAATACCGTTTTCTATCGCTCCTGCGCCGTTCCCGTGGACAGCGACAGCTCTCGGTATCCTGCTCGCGATTGCATTGATTGCACTCGTCTGGGCAATTGTCGAACGGCGGCGTATC
>DLHV01000191.1:37922-38608 GCA_002483395.1 Chloracidobacterium sp. UBA7659
CGCATCGCCCGCGACCTGCACGATCAGACCTTGGCCGATCTACGAAATTTGATGATGACGAGCGACAAGCTGACGCCGCCAAATTTGGAGTTTCGTGACGAGATCGAAGCCGTTTCGACCGAGATCCGGCGAATCTGCGAGGACCTCAGCCCATCGGTTCTGGAAAATGTCGGGCTGGTCGCCGCTCTCGAATTCCTGCTCAGCCACACGATCGAAAACCACAAATTCGCTGCGGCCGACAGCGTGGAAGACAAGATCCGGTTTCCCGTCAACGTCCAGCTTCAGATCTACCGCATCGCGCAGGAGGTTCTAGCCAACATAAAGCGTCACGCGAATGCGAACACAGTCGAGATGGAGATCTCGATCTCCGGTGAGGGTTATTTTCAGATGGAAATCCGTGATGACGGACAGCCGTTTGAACCAGCGGAAATATCGGCGGCGGGACGCGGGATCCCGAATATCAGATCGCGTGCACAGCTCATAAATGCATCAATCGGCTGGGAGAAACAGGATAGCGGTATGCGATTCACGTTGAGGAAAAATCTCAATACGGAAGCTTAGTGAGCACGATCCACGAGCGTCAAACTGTGGTTATCCATACGCCGACGACGACCGAAGGTTCACGCATCGTTCGTCAGCCGACCGCCCGGGCCGAAGCGGCCACACTCCTCAAACCAGGAGGGGAG
>DLHV01000091.1 GCA_002483395.1 Chloracidobacterium sp. UBA7659
CCTTCCGAAGCCCAAGAGTGGCGGGTAACACAACACGGCGTTTGGGAGAACTAACTCATCCAATTTTCAAGACTCCATCCTTCCTCTAACTTCGCTTTCAACAATGTGTCATTCCAAACTCCCCAAGGCGACAATTGCTTNNTTTGGGACTTCGACAGTTCTTTGATGAACTGTCGATGCAGTGTCTGGGTATTTACAATATGCCATCCAAGAAATTCTCCTTGCCGCACATAAGTTGTCCGCATAAATTGTGGTTTGGCGAAATCCTTAGGCAATGAAAAATTACCGACCAAGCTGACAAGTTTTCGCCGATAGGCAGCAGCAAGTGGAAAATGAACTAAATATTGTTCTTTTTCACTAACCAGCTCGTTAAAGTCCTTTGGTCGCTTTGAATAAGGTCCGGCAAGGACTCTTATGATTTCGATGCCGTCATTGTCTAAGCAACCGTACTGTATATAGCCGTTGCCATTTGCGGTTTCAATTTCAAATACGTCGCCAATTTTTATTTTTGTCATAAATCTACTTATAACCCACTGTCTCGAGAAGTTCGAGGCCTCTTTGCAGCCGAGCCGCATAGTCTGGNNGGATTTTTTGCAGAAATACTATGTACCTTGTTAATCAGGCTCCCGCCATTTTTCTCCAGTTTCTCAATAACAATTAGAGCCTCTTCAACATTTCGGGCATCTGCACGTGATAAGCCCTCCATTAATTTTTCAATAGTGATTCCGCGTTTTGCTAACTGTTCGATAGCTCTTCGTGCAAATTTATTAGTTATTCCCGCGTATATAACTTTTTCGCCTGCCCTAGCAACATATACAGTGTTCTTGGCTAGATTCAACCCTTCTACGACTTTGGCTTCGGGGGCGATTATCATTCCGGCGGCCATGAAAATGGGATCATTTTGGATTTGTTCCGCCAATTCATCATCATACCCGGGGTTTCCCGCGTAGAACAACGCATTGGCTGCCCCTTTAACCACGTGCCAGGCCTTACTCCAAAAAGATTTCTTTTGCCACGTCTCAATGACGATCACAACCGGATCAAATGATACCTCGTTTCCGTTCTCATCCAGTGTGTACCATGTTCCGTCTCGAAAATAACACCCCTCAAACCCTGGAGGACAATCGGCGGCCAGTCCGATGGGATCGATTAAATTTAACGGATTATTTCTTACATAAGAATATAGACTCCAACTTTGCGGATTGCTCTCCCTCTGATCAGCGAACGGTTCGTCGGCGCTCATAAAACGCCCGAGCTGCTTTGCATAGTATCTCGCCTGAGCGAAATCCAATTCCGTTTCGCCATCCCGCTCGTAGCCGGTGAACTGTCTCCTCACCGTGTCGTTTGCGTAGCCGAGGCCGGTTGTGCGCTGGCTTGTGGCTATCTCTTCCCCGAACGGGTGGTAGTCGTGACGGGCGGTGACGTTGCCGTCGCGGTCGGTGTTGATTCGCGGGGAGCCGAGGTGGTCGTTGGTCAGATACGCGACCTGGCGTCGTTTGTCGAAGCAACGATTGTCGAGTATTCAGCAATCTGCTTTCCGGCGGCATCATAGACGAAAATCGGCGTTTCGCCTGTTCCGGGAACATATTTCTTGACGCGTTTTCCGTCGCCGTCGAAATAGTAAGTTCCGAGGGTCGCGTCGCTTGAGTTTTTGGCTTCTACTTGTTTGTTTTCAGCGTCGTAAGTGAAGGTTCTGCCGTCGGCATCGGTCGTTACATTTCCCGCATCGTCGTAGAGGTAGCCATTACTTGATGACAAACGATTATTTGATGTGCTGATCGTCGGGTTTGTGACATCAGGGTCCGCAAACGAGGGCGCCGTGGTCTGCGATTGGTTGAAGTTACGGTTTCCGTATCTGTCGAAGGTAAAAGTCTGTTTCCAATTCGTCGTCGTCCCGGTCTTTTCTTCCGCTACCTGCAAACGGTTTAATGAATCGTAAGTGTAGGTCTGATCGAAAACCAAATCGGATTGTCCGCTTCGGGCTACGGTGATCTTCTGACTCGAAACATTCCCGTTGTTTGCCGTCGTTCCGTATCCGTATTCGAGCTTTAGCTTATCCGTAGCATTCTGCGTAATTCCGAGCCCGATCTGCGTTGGCTGCAATCGGTTGTTAAAGACCGTGCTTTCCCAACGGCCATTTCCTAACTGCATCGACGTGACGGCACCGGCGGGGTTGTAGGTGAAGTTGTTCGCGTAGGCCCAATAGCCGGAGTCGGAATTCTTTTTGCTCTGGACCATTTCCAGGTCGCCGTTGCTATCGAGCGTGTTCTTTACAACCCTAGTGGACGGATATGTTTCTTCGATCAACGCACCGCTCAGATTGTAAGCGTATGCGGTTGTGTAATCGTTCGAGTCGGTTGTCTGTTTGTGGGCGGTCACTCTACCTAAGATGTCAAACGACGTGTATTCGGTTGTCGAACGGTCGGCTCCGGTTCCGGTCGAAACCTTTGTTAATTTCCCTTTATGACAGCAGCAGTCAGCGTCATAAATCTTTTATTTCCTTCGGGACAACATCTTCATAAACTTTATAGACTATGGGCGATTCTTTGATATTTTTCTTTAGTTGTTCACGTTGCTCAGGCGTCGCTTCTGTTGAAAAGTTTATACCTACCCCTACAAAATCGCTGTTCACCACACGAAAAATAAAGGCTATCGGTTGCACATCCAAGTTGAGTGTATTTTTATCAAACTCTTCGATTTGGTCGTTTGTCGTTCCCTTTTTGAAAAATACAACCAAATTTGTGCGCTCATGCGGACCGCCCCATTTTACCCACTTATCGTCTCGTTTTCGTTCACACGAACCCGTCTGAAAACCAATGAGCAATATGCTCAACATAGAAAGCACAACCAATTTAGTAATCATAATCCTCCTAATGTGGAATTTGGGTCATGGGTTTGTCCAAGTCTTCAATCTTATTCTCCGGTCTTACTAGAAGTCGGTTTGTTTGAACATTATCATTATCGTCTATCGTGTAAGAATAGGCGGCATACGTTGGAAAGCCTTTACTTTCACCACTTGTAAATTCAACTTGTCCACTCCCCGAGATTGTGAAGTTAAGATTGTACTGTATTGGCCCTGGAGCGGCTTCTTCTAATGCCTGACCCAAGCCCTCTATAAAAGGAATCTTTTGCAGACTTCGACCAAGCGTCGCTATACCATTATACCCGAGGCCCGAAACATTCACTGTTGTAGTACCGAAATCTTCGGCCGGCCCTTCACGATTATAGGTCCACTTCGCGCTCGATGATCCTGGAAGCGCCACTACAACCTCTTTTGTCGTACCGGATTGTCCTGTCGATTTATCGCGATCTCCGATATAGCTCATGCCAACCATAATACGGCTGCTTCTGTGTGTAATGGATGGCGGCGAGGCAAGCTCTACTCCATCCTTTGACGCTGCAAAGACAAGTTGCACCTGTAACCTGTTTGTAAGATCTGCGTTTCGTCCGTCTCCCTGCGTGCTTCTGCCATCGCCGTAGCCGATTCCGCCAGGCCCGACTCGCGGGGCAGCGATAAAGGCCTCAATACAAATTCCGACCTGACCTTTCTTTAGTCCTGAAGGCACTGAGCAGAGTCCAGTGGAATCAACGTATGTCAAAGGGTTATTTCGCGTGTACGCGTAACGATTAGTATTTTGGGGATTTGAAAGGAAGGCTTTTTTCAAGGCCATGGGATCGACACTTGCAAAGCGTCCTAAAGCGTCGGAATACATTCGAGCTTTAGCATAACTCAACCCGGTTTCACCGTCTTTTTCATATCCAGTAAATCCGAGGCGTACGTCATCGACAATATATTTACCGTCAGATGAGCGTCCGCCGAGACCGACGATTTCTTCGCCGTACGGCATGTAATCGCTTCTCGAGACCACATTGCCGTCCCGATCAGTGTTTATTCGAGGCGTTCCCAAATTGTCGCTTGTCAGATACTGAACTTTAGCATCATTGGTAGCCGCGACGACTGTGGAATATTCGGCAATCTGTTTTCCGGCAGCGTCGTAAACGAAAATTGTTGTTTCACCTGTCGAAGGGACGACTTTCTTAACGCGCTTACCATCACCATCGAAATAGTAAGTTCCCAGAGTTACGCTGCTTGCGTTCTTAGCTTCGACTTGTTTGTTTTCAGCGTCGTAGGTAAAAGTTCGACCGTCGGCATCTGTCGTCACATTTCCTGCGGCATCGTAAACGTAACCATTGCTTGATGACAAGCGATTATTTGACGTGTTGATACCTGGGTTTGTGACGTCGGGGTCTGTGAATGAGGGAGCGGTGGTCAGCGATTGGTTGAAGTTACGGTTTCCGTACCTGTCGAAAGTAAAAGTCTGGTTCCAATTCGTCGTCGTGCCGGTCTTTTCCTCAGCGACCTGCAATCTGTTCAGCGAATCATATGTGTAAGTCTGATCAAAAACCAAATCAGATAACCCGCTTCTCACAACGGTGATCTTCTGGCTTGCAACATTCCCGTTATTTGCCGTCGTTCCGTATCCGTATTCCAGTTTCAATGCGTCCGTTGCATTTGGCGTTGTTCCAAGAGCAATCTGCGTCGGCTGCAATCTCGAATTAAACACCGTGCTTTCCCAGCGGCCATTTCCTAACTGCATCGAAGTGACGGCACCGGCGGGGTTGTAGGTGAAGTTGTTCGCATAGGCCCAATAGCCGGAGTTTGCGTTCTTGCGGCTCTTGACCATTTCGAGATCACCGTTTGCGTCGAGCGTGTTCTGCACCTTGCGCCCGCTCGGATACTGCTGCTCGATCAACGCACCGCCGAGATTGTAGCTGTAAGTCATCAAGCTGTCGGTCGTGCCGTTGCCGTATGTAACTCCGTCGGTTGTCTGTTTGCTTGCCGTCACACGTCCTAAGATGTCAAAGCTGGTGTATTCGGTTGTCGAGCGGTCGATGCCGGTGCCGTTTGTCACCTTGATGAGTTTCCCTTTGGCGTTCGTCAGGTTGTCGTAGAAATAGCTTACGTCCGGCGTCGCCTGATAGTTTGCGGGAGTGCCGCCCGGCGTTGAATAGTTTCGGTTCGTCACGCGGTTCAATGCGTCGTAAACGTAATCCGTCTTAACGCCGCGAGCGTCCGTTTTGCTTGTCAGATTGCCGTTGTTGTCGTAAACATATTGAATCAAACCACTTTCAGGGTTCGTCGCGCTCATTAGTCTGGAAAGGCTGCTGTACGTGAATGAGCGAGTCTGAACGCCCTGATTTACTGTGGTCAGATTGCT
Source organism: Chloracidobacterium sp. UBA7659 (assembly GCA_002483395.1). Classification (GTDB taxonomy): domain Bacteria; phylum Acidobacteriota; class Blastocatellia; order Pyrinomonadales; family Pyrinomonadaceae; genus OLB17. The sequence goes on from DLHV01000091.1 coordinate 5,220, forward strand.
CAGAGTGTCATAATTGTAGCTTGTCTTGTAGCCGTTAAGATTGACCGCCGGATTGCCAAATGTGATCGCTTCCGTATTTGCATCGGATGCTGTCACCTCCCAGATATCCTTCAACTGTCCAAGCGCATTTGTCCTGCTGATTCTCTGCTTTCCGGCTTGATCGGTTACAGTCGTAGCGTTTGCGTCAATATCGGTTTGCACAACTCCGGTCGAACTTGTGCTGGTTCCCCACGGAGCGGGAAGTGAGGCTCCCGAGAACGTTTCAACTTCCTGTTTCCTGCCCGTATTCCAGCTTTTCGAGCGCGTCCAGCCCATTGTTGGCTCGTTTGTCGCTGCGGCTGCGGTCGCGGCACGGAATGGATTGGAGGTTATCTGGTAGCTGTTCGGGTTGCCCGTTTGGTAACGCGTTTCGACTTTTATTCCGTCCGTTTCGTTTATCGCGGATTGCGTTGCCGCGTCTTCAAGAGTCTTCGAAAGGCGCACTCGTCCTAATTGATCGTAGAACTGCGTCGCCACCTTTTTGCCGTCACCTTTTACGGCAAGGTCGGATTTAACAACAACATACCTGCCAGCATCGTAATAATCAGTCGTCGTCCAAGATTCGAGCGCGGTTCCTTGCGCGACTATTGATTTCTTCGGACGGCCCAGAGCATCGTATTCAGTTGCGTTGGTAAGGTTGTTGTCAACATCCGTCGAGGAAGTCACCAAACCAGTGTAAAAATCATAAACCGCCGTCGAAGTCCGTTTCAGCGTTGAATAGTTTGACGCCGTCTCGGTCTTGGTCGGATAGAGATTCGAGAGCGTCCCGGCACAGCTCATGTTTCCGTCGACACAGCCATAGGTGATAGTAGTCACCACGCCGTTTGCATCTGTTGTGGTAAGCGGCATTCCGTATAAATTGTAGGTTGTAGAGGTAGAGATCGAGTTTGTCGAGGTCAGCGGATTACTGTAAGCTCGGGTCTGTCCGCCCTTGAAAGAATCCCAGGTCTTCGTCTCCGTCGGGTTTCCGGCCTTTGTGTTGCTACTGTCGTAATTGGTGTAGTCATAAGTTATTTCCGAGCGTGATTTCGGCGTTGCAGACGCATCCTGAATCTCCGACGACTTTGCCAGACGAAGCAAACGCTCGCTGGATGCCAGATGATAGCTGTCCGCATCCGAATAATCCGCCGCGGATGCCTCCGGTACCGGATTGTAGAATTCGGTCTGACTTATTCGTTTAAGATAGCTCGAAATGCCCGACGGTAACCCGGTCGGTCTGTCGTCCGAATCTCTCGGAACGGTCGAATAAGTCACAAAGTCGTACTCCTTGACCTCGGTCGTGTTCCCGTTTTTGTCTTGCGTAAACTCTTTTATGGCAGTTTGAGTGAAATTGCCGGAGGCGTCTTTCGGGGAACTGAATTCGTATTTTACATACCGGTTCGCCTTATTAAGCTGATTGGGATTTACCGGCACATTGCTTGTGTAAAACTTTTCAACCTTGCTCCCATCCGGCCCTTCCATTTTATAGGACTCTCCCCGGACATGGGCGGGAATCGTCGGCGGGCCGACCAACGAATCCGTCGCGTAATGTTCGGTCGTCTCGCTGCCGTCAGGGCCGGTAACTTTCATCCCGATAAGATTTGGCAGAGCGTTGTAAAGCGTTATCGGCGTGTAAACCCAAGTGTCCGTCGTTGCCGTCGTGCCGCCATCGTATTCGAGGTCATAGTGCAATTCCTTTTCAATCGGCCGGTTGAGAATAACGTCTTCGGCTGAAACGGAACTTCCGGTCACGTTGTCAAAATAGTAGGAATACTCCGCCACAGCTTCGGACGGAAGCCTGACCGAATTGATCTCGCCCCAGCCGACATCGGTTGAAGTAGTGCCATCCGCGTTGTAGCCGAATTCGTAGTACAGATTACCTGATATCTGCGTCGGTAAGTAGATTTTATCAACGACTGTAAATGTTTCGTTCAGAGGAAAGTTGTGCCAATCGGTAGTACCGGGGTCCGGATTATACTGGCCGGCAAAATAAGTTTTGTTCACCGTGATGTTCTTCCACCGGACTTTAGTAACAATATCGGCACCGTCAAATCCCTTCGAATGTATCCAGTCTTCGTTCGTCGCTGCGTTGTATTCGATAACGACCTTTCGAGACAACTGGTCGATCAGTGTTGTGGTTCGGTGATTCGAGTAATTGCTGTCCGAAGCAATCTCCTTCACGTCGATGTAATTTCCGTTTCGATCCGTGATCCGCTCGTAGACGCCGCTGACCGGTTCAAAACTTACCGTCGATCCGTCCGCGGCATATAGCGTCCATTTATTGTTCTGCCAGTTTGTATCGCTGTCGGTGATCAATTCGAGACGATAATAGGTTGAATCCGTCGTGAAGTAAACGATCTTTTCACCAGGGTCCGGGTTCGTGCCCCCGCAAGCCGGACGGCCATCGGGCCAGATATTCATGAATCCCTCTTCGTTCGTCGTGCTGCCGGTCCCGACTGCCAGAGCATGTTTGCCGCCGTCGGGCGTCACGAGCTGAAGTTTATATGGCTCAAAGCTCTCATTAATTCCACTCGTGCAATAGCCTTGATCGGGAGGAAGCCGCAAGTATTCGATCTTCAGTTGGTATTTGTATGCATAACGCCAGCCGCCGTCCTCACTTTTCATAAAGGTCTTCTTCGGGTGGGTCGTTATAGTGCTTTCATAATTCTCGCTATAAACGTCCCAGATCTTGCTGCTATAAAGCAAATTAATAGCCGCCGACATGCCTCCGCGTCCGGGAGCCAAAGACCCAAGTGGAATGTTTAGACCCAAATCGCCGCTATAAAGCCCGACGTTCTCGATGTCCGAGATGCTATAACTCCTGCCCGCTTTATAGCCGCGTTCCGGCGACGATGTCGTCGCCTCCGGCAAGGCGAGAGAAATCTGCCCGATAAGCATGATGCACAATGCGAATAGAAAGATCTTCGAAACGCGGGATTTTATGACTTGCGGATTTATCATATGGCCTCTAGCTCAGAGTTATAAAAACAAGATTCTAATCAAACGATCTGAACAGCGTTGCGTGAAACTACCTTCTGTAAA
>DLHV01000082.1 GCA_002483395.1 Chloracidobacterium sp. UBA7659
GTCGATCCGGAAAAGCTGAAGGAGATCGTGACGCGGCTCGATGCCGAGGACTTCCAGGTGCACTTTCACGCGATCGGTGACGGGGCGATCCGCCAGTCACTCGATGCCGTCGAAGCGGCACGCGGGGCCAATGGCGACCTTGGACACCGGCACCACATCTCGCACCTGGAGCTGATCCACCCGGACGATGTGCCGCGCTTCCGCCAGCTCGGCGTGGTCGCGAACTTCCAGCCGCTGTGGGCCTTCGCCGATCCCTACATCACGGAACTGACGGAGCCCGTGCTGGGGCTGAAGCGTGCGCGCTGGCTGTATCCATTGCGGAGCGTTGCTCAGAGCGGCGCACAGGTCGTCGCGGGCAGCGATTGGAGTGTGACTAGTTTGAATCCCCTGGATGCCATCGAGGTTGCCGTCACCCGCCACGACCCCAACGGCGTCGCTGGCCGTGCCTGGATTCCCGAGGAAACGGTGGATCTACCCACGATCCTCGCGGCCTACACGATCGGCGGCGCCTGGCTGGCCTTCGCGGAACGTGACACCGGTTCGTTGGAAGTCGGCAAGGCCGCTGACTTGATCGTGCTCGATCGCAACCTCTTCACCATTCCCGCGCACGAGATCAACGAGGCGCGGGTGGTGCTGACGGTGGTGGCGGGGCGGGAGGTTTTCGCGGCGCGGTAGCGACGGGCGGCGAATCCTCAACCGCGGCGCGCCGCCTCGATTGCCGCGATATCGATCTTGCCCATCGTCATCATCGCCGCGAACGCCCGTTTGGCGGCAGCGCGGTCGGGAACGATGATTGCTTCCGTCAGGGCCAGGGGCGTGATCTGCCAAGACAATCCCCATTTGTCCTTGCACCAACCGCAGGCACTCTCTTGGCCGCCATTGCCGACGATCGCGTTCCAGTAGCGGTCGGTTTCTTCCTGATCGACGGTTGCGATCTGAAACGAAAACGCTTCGGTGTGCTTGAATGTCGGCCCGCCGTTGAGGCCGATGCAGGGAATTCCCATCACGGTAAAGTCGACCGTCAAAACCTGCCCCTCTTCTCCGCCCGGGAAATCCCCCGGAGCCTTATGCACTGCGTCAACTCTCGAGTCCGGGAACGTCTCCGCATAAAACCGCGCCGCCTCCTCAGCGTCGCCATCGTACCAAAGACAGATCGTGTTTTTTGCTTGCGTCATAAGGTCAGTTCTCCCACGGTTATCGTAAGTCGGGCGCGTCCCTGAAAGGGACATATTTAATAGCGTCGGGTGAAACCCGACGATCCGGTCACAAAAATATCCGCGTCCCTGTAAGGGACGAATTAATCCCAAACATATTTCTCATCATAATCAATTTTGTATTTGTGGTAGAAGCCGCGCATCTCGTCCTCAAATAGCTTTTTCTTGTGATGCTCCTTCTGGTTCGCAATGTATTTTTCGACGGCCGCGATCTGAGTATGACCTACCGAGAAAGCGGAATAGCCGTCCTGCCAGCCGAACTTCGAGTACATTTTGCCCTTAGTCTTTATCCATTTTGAGCTTTCGCGTTTTACTGAACCAATAAGGTCAGGAACGAGGTGGTTCTTGCTCATCGAAACCAACAGATGATCGTGATTGGACGTGCCGCCCGCCTTTAAGAGCTTTCCGTCGAAGTTTCTGATTATGCCGCCCATGTAAGCGAACATCTCGCTCTCTATCTCGGGTTGAATGAAATCAAACCGGTTTTTGGTCGAAAAGACGATGTGAAAATAGCTGCTGAATAGGGTTTGTGCCCATGGGTTGTTCGTCCCTTTCAGGGACAGATTGGTTTTGTTGTATCTCTTATCGTCGGGATTCTCCCGACGCTATTTCATTCGTCCCCGTTGGGGACAACTTTGACGCTTCGTGAGGCACTTTTAAGGCTTCGTGAGCGACTTATACCGCTTCGTGTCGACTTAACGGACGTTTCGTGAAACGGCAGTTGCCAGCGATGCGGAAACCTATTTTTTGATTGCCTTCCAAGACACTTCGGCGTATTGCGTGCCACCATTTCCCGAATTGTAATAAATCGAAACCTTTTCATAAGCCCACTGGACTCCGGCGCAATCGTTCTTCGGTAAGCAAATGATATTCAAGAAGGCACCCATTACATACTTACCCCGGTCCATCAGAGGCACAATTTCATCCAAAGCTGCTTGCAACTCTTCTTGCGGAACAACTGGATCGGAGGCGACAATCGAATAATGGCGAGGCGTGGGCTGAGTCTCCATTAGATCGACTCCGTTATCCAGCTATGGGGTTGGACTTCTCCATCGGTACAGTGAATCTTCAGCTTGTCGAATAAGTCAACCGCAATTATGTTAGCGGCGAATGGCGTTTCAGCTTCGCAACTGAACAAAGCAACACATCCTGACCCATCAATATGGAGCCGGGTAGGAATTGGTTCGAAATTCCGCAAGAGTCGAACAAGTGTGTCCTCATCCAACTGCTGGAAAAATACTTGATATGGGCTGACTGTTCGTTTTCCTTGGAATAAGACCTCGATCTTAAATGCACTCATCATAGCTATGTCACCCGTTCACGCCACCACTTTTCTAACCTATTATAAACCGTATCTCTTTCCACGGCCTCGAAGCCGGCGCACCCGATCATTTCGATGATCTCCTGCTTGGCCATTTTTACTTCGCCGCCCGATTCGACGGAGTATTCCCGATTAGATCGGGATTCGCCGCCGTCGGTGATGGTGATCTATGCTGCTAAGACCTCGACGTAATCACTTCTCGACATAGCTGGCGGAATCTGTGCGCCTGTTTTGGTTAGGTCTTCCAGGTGAAATTCGATCGCTTCCTGAATAAGCTGTTTAACATCGGCTTCGGTTTCGCCAACCGCGACACAGCCCGGAAGATCAGGGACATATGCCCCCCAACTCGTTTCACCCTTTTCTATAACGACCATATATCGCATATTTATTTCTTTAACCCCGCTTGCTTTAGAACATTGTTAAGAGTTCCCGGCGGCATGTCAATACTTTCTTTTCCCGCAATGGTTACTGTGCCGGGTTTGGCCGGATGATGAAACTGCCGATGGCTACCTCGCATTCTAACCAAAATCCAGCCATCTTTCTCGATCAATTTAATGACATCTTTAACTTTCAAGCAGCAACTTTCTCCACGCGGTTGTAGACGGTATCGCGTTCGACGGGTTCAAACCCGGCGCGGTGGATCATTTCGATGATCTCTTGTTTGGTCATTTTTACTTCGCCCTCGGCGGCGTAGGCGTGGGTGAGTTCGCCGCCGTCGGTGATGGTGCCGTCGAGGTCGTTGGCGCCGAAATGGAGGGCGGTTTGGGCGGTGGCTTTGCCGAGCATGACCCAGTAGGCCTTGATGTGGTCGAAGTTGTCGAGCATCAGACGTGAGACGGCGATGGTTTTGAGATTATCGATCGCGTCGGGGCCGGGCAGGCTGTCGAGCGCGGTGCCGCTGGGGTAGAACGCGAGCGGGATAAAGCATTGGAAGCCGCCGGTTTTGTCCTGCTGTTCGCGGAGGCGGACGAGGTGGTCGATGCGGTCTTCGGTAGACTCGATGTGTCCGTAGAGCATCGTGGCGTTGGTCTTGAGGCCGGCTTTGTGAACTTTTCCGGCGAGCTCAAGCCATCGCGGGCCGTCGCATTTGTGATCGCAGATCCGCGAACGCGTAGGCTCCGCAAAGATCTCCGCACCGCCGCCCGGACACGAATCCATCCCAGCCGCGTGCAGTTTGTCGATCAGCTCTTTGTCAGACATTTTGTAGAAGCGCGCCATGAAATCCAACTCGACCATCGTCAGCGCCTTGAGATGTAATTTAGGAAACTCGCGCTTTAGCGACGAAAAAAGATCGGTATAATACAAGAATGGCAGCTTGGTGTTCAACCCTCCGACGATGTGCAGTTCCGTGGCGCCTTCCGCAACCGCCGCGCGAGCGATGTCCAGAGCCTCGTCAACCGAATGTGTGTAAGCGTCCTCAGCCCTCGCCCGACGATAAAACCCGCAAAACTTGCAGTCGGCAACGCAGATATTCGTGTGGTTGAAATGCCGGTTGACGTTGTAATACGTCGTCAGGCCGTGCTTTTTGCGGCGAACGTGATCGGCCAGTTTGCCGAGAGCATTCAGGTCGTTGGTCTGGTAAAGCGACATTCCTTCGTCAAAGGTCACCCGCTCGCCGTCCTCGACCTTGTCGGCGATGTCTCGTAAATTTGGATCAAATGAAAACTGCATAACTTTATGCTACGATTCTACCAAAACCATGCGTGAAAGTCGTTTGTATTAGTTCGATACAGCTCGTGGCAGCCGAAGCAGCTCAAGAAAAGAAAGCGTTACAAATACTTAACTTATGAAATTCGGACAAGTAGATAATCCTGAAGAGATAGATTTCGCCATTCCCGCTGACCACAAAGACACAAAGGCCGTTCTGGCAAAATCGAAGAAAAAGGATCTCAAAGTTTATGTCGGTTGCGCGAAATGGAACAAAACCGACCTGAAGAATTTTTATCCGAAAGGTACAAAGGATGAACTCGGCTACTACTCATCCCAGTTTAACTGTATCGAGCTAAACGCGACATTTTACAGGCTTTTTCCCGCATCGCAGTTTGAAAAATGGAAAGAAACGACTCCGGATGGCTTCAAGTTTTTTCCAAAGCTTGGACAGGACATTTCGCACTTCAGGCGGCTGAAAGATGTTGAGCAGTTAGTTGACGACACCGTCACAAACTTTTCTCATCTGCAGGAGAAAATGGGCGTCCCGTTTTTGCAGATGCATAACAACTTCGGCCCAAAGGATTTCGATCGGGTTAATGCATTCATCGAACATTGGCAATATGATATTCCACTCGCACTAGAATTTCGGCATACGGATTGGTACAACAACCCGGATGTTTCCGCGGAATTGTACGATTTGCTTGAGAAAAACAATATCGTGAACGTGCTGGTCGATACGGCCGGCAGACGCGACCTAATGCATATGCGGCTTACCGCTCCGCGTGCTTTTGTCCGCTGGGTCGGCGCAAATCACCCGTCGGATTACTCGAGGTTGGACGAATGGATCGATAGAATCGTCGAGTGGAAGAAACAAGGTCTGGAAGAGTTAAATTTTTTCGTTCACCAAAATATCGAAAAGGAATCTCCGTTGCTTTCGGCTTATTTCATCGCGAAGCTAAACAAGAGAATAGGAAGCGATCTGCAAATTCCTAATACCATTACCCCAACCATTCGCGAGGATGGAACCTTGTATGCAAAGTGATCGGCTTCGCCGATGAAACATTCAAAAACGAGGATTCGAACATGCAAAAAAAGAAAAACCTTTATCGGGTTCTTATAGTTGCCGCTTTTTGCTTACTAATAGTTCTACCGCTGCTGGCACAGGTCAAATCAGTAACCGTGATCAAAGCGGGAAGGCTGATCGACACCGAAAACGGCAAAGTGCTTGAAAATCAAATGGTCCTCGTTGAGGGCGATTTGATCAAAGCGGTCGGGCCAAACATAACGATCCCCGCCGGGGCGACCGTTATCGATCTCTCGAAAGCGACGGTGCTCCCGGGGCTAACCGATTCGCATGTTCACATTACCGGCCAGGCTGGGGCTGATTATTACGAGTCGCTTTTTCGAAGATCGTTTATTGACGAGGCCGTTACCGCTCATATCTACGCAAAGCGAACGCTCGATGCAGGGTTTACGACCGTGCGAAGCGTCGGCTCCGGGCCGTTTGTTGACGTTGCTCTTCGCAATGCGATCAATCGAGGTGAGTTGCCCGGGCCGCGTATCCTCGCGGCTACGATTTACATCGGTTCGACCGGCAGTCACGGCGACCTCAATGGTTTTTCTCCTTGGCTTGGCGATAAAACGCTGTCCGAAATGTCCGGCATAGCCGACGGTGTGGACGAGGTCCGAAAGAAGGTTAGATATCTGATCAAGAACGGCGCGGATGTGATCAAATTTGGAGCGACGGCCGGTGTTTTGACCGAAGAGGCGAGCGTCGGAGCTCCGCAATATTCGCAAGAGGAAATGAACGCGATAGTTGCGGAAGCAAGACTGCACGGCATAAAGGTTTGTGCCCATGCCCACGGAACCGAGGGCATCAAGATGGCCGTTAAGGCCGGAGTCGATTCCATCGAGCATGGCAGCTTTCTTGATGAAGAAGGCATCCGCCTGATGAAGGAACACGGCACGTACCTTTCGGCCGATATCTACAACGACGATTACATCCTTGCCGAATACGCGAAGTTCGGCACGCCAAAAGTAATAATTGAAAAGGAGAAATTGGTCGGCAGAACACAGCGTGAAAACTTTCAAAAAGCGGTGAAGGCGGGCGTAAAGATCGCATTCGGAACGGACGCCGGTGTCTACCCACACGGCTGGAACGCAAAACAATTCGCGAAGATGGTCGAGTGGGGAATGACGCCAATGGGAGCGATACAGGCCGCGACGGTCGGCAATGCGGATCTTTTCGGATGGAGCGATAAGATCGGTTCGATCAGCGTCGGGAAATATGCGGATATTATAGCCATCGATGGTGATCCGCTTGCTAACGTCGGCCTGCTGGAGAAAGTCAGTTTCGTGATGAAAGGCGGAGTCGTTTACAAGAATTCGCCGGCGAAATAAGCAATCGACGTTTTGCGAAAAATGATCGCGATAGCCAGAACAAACTCGGAGGATGCAGATTTCAGGGCGCTGGTGACTCTGCTTGACGCTGAACTCCAAATTCGCGATGGCGAAGATCACACTTTTTACGCGCAATTTAATAAAATCGATAGTCTGCAAGAGGTTGTTGTCGCTTATTCAGATCAGATTGCGATTGGTTGCGGTGCAATAAAAGCTTATGCCGAACAAACCGCTGAAATAAAGCGAATGTTCGTGAAAGCAGAGAATCGAGGCAAGGGAGTTGCCGGGAAGATCTTGGGCGAACTTGAAACCTGGGCGAAGGAACTGAATTTTGACGAATGCATTCTCGAAACAGGTTTCAATCAGCTTGAGGCGATCGCTTTGTATAAGAAATCCGGGTATGAGATGATCCCCAATTATGGGCAATACATCGGCGTCGAAAACAGCGTTTGCATGAAGAAACGGATCTAGAAATGAATTCTATTGCAACTCAAAATTCTGTGCCGCGTGCCATTCATGTTCAATATTTCGCATCAATAATGCGTGGTCGAATTCAATAGAACCTTTAGGAAAAATCGCTTCATTTTGGTAAAAGCTTGATTCAACCGAACTTACTTCAAGAGCTTCGACCTGCCATGCTTTCGTTTTCAAAAGGATTCCATCGAGATGTTTGGAATCTTTCGTAACCGAATATCCGAGCGAGCCTGGTTCAAAAAAATCTGATGCTTCATCGAGCGAAGAAAAGATCGACGTAGAGGGTAAATCGTCCGAAATCTTTCCGATCAGATTTACGAAAACAGTTTCGTCATCCGACCTCATCGAAAAATCTATCGTCGTTTCGCTCGCTTCAACCTTAAAGCTTGCCTTGTGGTGTTCACCGGGAAAAACCCGTCCTCCGGCAAGATGATTCAGAGTCGAACCGGTGTCGCGACGCGGGATGAACACGCCTTCACAGGGTTTCACATTATCGTCTTTCCAAATAACCGCGATGCGATGAGCCGCATTCTCGCTGTTTATGCCAATTAATTCCGGCATAAATTTTGGGCGAATATGTTCAAGACGGATCAAACAAATTCCGGCGATAGCTTTTCCCTTGTGCAGTTTTGGACGGAACTCTCCCGGCAAAATCTTCTGAATGACCTCTGGATCTGCCCGAAAATTCACCAAAATGCGGCGCTTGATAATCCCTTGAATCGTTGGAAGCTTCATAATTTCGCCACGAAAACCGCACCGCCGAACGTCAAAAATAATATCACGCTGACGAACGCATTTGTGGTAAAGAAAGCGGCGTTCATCTTTGAAAGGTCGTCAGGTTTGACGAGCGTGTGCTGATAGATCATCAGCACCGCGACCGCCAATACGCCCGCCAACGCCAGCCAACCCAGTTGCGTGACAAAATAAAGCAGCAGTAAAACAAGGAAGGCTTGAGCGTGGAAAAGACGAGAGATACGCAGGGAATTCTTGACACCGAATCGGGCCGGGATCGAACGCAGCCCGGTTTTTTTGTCGAATTCGTAATCCTGACAGGCATACAAGATGTCGAATCCGGCCGTCCACATCAAAACGAATAGTGAAAGCAACAGCGGAATTTCCGAATCGATCGTGCCGCGGACGGCGATCCATGCGGCCGTGGGCGAGATCGCCAATGCCCAGCCTAGCAGAAGATGAGCAAATGCCGTAAAGCGCTTTGCGTACGAATATCCCAAAATGCTGATCAACGCGACCGGCGATAATGCAAATGTCAGCCAATTCAACGAATAAGATGCGAGGAAAAACAGGCCAACGGATACAAAGAAAAACGGCCAGGCAAAACCAACAGAGAGTTTTCCACTCGGCAATTCCCGGTTTGCCGTCCGCGGATTTGCCGCGTCGATGTCGCGGTCCACTATCCGGTTAAAGGTCATCGCCGCCGAACGCGCACCGGCCATGGCGGCCGTGATCCACAGGATCTGCCACCATTCAGGCGATCCATTCGCAGCCAAAACCGCTCCCAGAAACGCAAATGGCAGGGCAAAGAGCGTGTGCTCGAATTTGATCATCCTCAGTGTCGTCGTTAGCTTTTTAAGAAACGCCGCTATCATAAGGTCGATTCATCTGCCGCAAATGCATCCGGGGCTTTCCTCTTTGCCTCTTAGCGACTTTGGGAAAAACTCCTTAGCTCCCGCAAAGACGCAAAGGAAGTCAAGAAGGAAACTCAAAATGATCCACTTCCAACCGAGATTCTACCAAAACCGGCGCCGGTTTGCAGATTTAGCCCGCAATTGGCAAAATACGAAGCGAATGCGATACGCCGATAAAATACCGTATGTCTTTATTTTGGATTATTTAACCGGTGTTGATTTTGTCATTAAGCCGATGTTTGGCTGTTATGGTATCTATGTCGGTGCGAAGCTCTGTTTGTTTTTGGTGCGTAGAGACAAGCCGGTGATCCCGAACGACCGGACTGAGCAGAACGGCATCTATGTCGCCACGACTACCGATCATATCGACGCGTTGAAGAAAGATTTCCCGGCAGCCGAATTCGATTTGTTAAAGGGCAATAAAGTCTGGATGTTTTTTGCAGACGGCAGCCCTAATTTTGAACGATACGTGATCAAAGCCTGCGAATTGATGTCCGTATTCGACCCGAGGATCGGCCGGTAAGGAAAAATACTTATGCCCAGCGGACGAACTCACGATGCGCTCACGATCATTCTGGCGGCACCCGCCTTCGTTATCACATACGCAGCGACGCGTAATTTTCCGGCAACAATCGCCGTCACAGTGTCGTTCTTATTCGGCGGGTTTATGTTCGGGCCGGATCTGGACACCGTTTCAAAACAATATTCGCGGTGGGGAATTTTTCGCCTGCTGTGGTTCCCTTACCGTTCGGTCTTCAAACACCGATCACGCTGGTCGCATGGACTTATCTTCGGAACATTGTTCCGGGTGGTCTACTGCATGGGCGTGCTTACGATTGCGGCTTTTTTGGTATTTGTTCCGGCGGCGGCGATCTCAGGCGGCCATGTGCCAGGTGTTTCGGCGTTCACGGAAGCCTTGCGGCAACTAGGCGGCTTTATGCGTGGGACATTCGGCGGCAACATTTTGCCGGCTGTGTTTCTGGGTATGTGGATCGGGGCCGCGAGCCACACATTTGCCGATATGGCGAGCACGTACGTCAGGACAGGCCGCGTCACGGATTTTCTCTAGCCCTTTCCGGTCCTTGACTGCGAGAGCCTGAGGGCCTGCCGCCGTACCGCGTCCGAAACGTTTTTATTTTTTGAAAGTGCGGCAAGGTCGCGGAGCTGGAGCCGCGAAAGGATGGTAAGAACATTTGCGATCGGCGTCCTCGGGTTTCGCGCGAGATTGTGGGCGATCATATAGTTTCGTGACCACTGACGGTTATTGGCGATCTGGCGGAGTATGTCTTCCGGGATAGACCGCATTGAGGCGATCTTTTCCATTTCCTGTTCCGTTATTCGGGGATTCTGAACAACCGCCTGAGCAACGATTCTGTTAGGATCGCGTATGAGAATGTTCCGGGCCTCGCGGTCGCCCTTCATGGCGAGCTTAACACGGTCTTTCATTCCCATTGTCAGAACGCGATTGATGACCGAGATACGCTCCGCTCCGATTTCCGAATCATCCATGCGGAAATCGCCGATTATCTTGTCGACTATCGCCTGGCGCTGCTCCGCCGTTTCTTCGTAAAGCTCCTCGATATATTCGAGCCCAAGCCAGGAATCGTCAGTTTCGCTGTCCGGGACTTCGATCAGGCTCGCAAGCAGAATAGCGTCTTCGATGTCCATGCCGGACTCGTCAAAATTCTCGGCAAACTCAGCCTGCTCGATAAACTCCGCCGCCGCTTCTTTCCCCTGAGCCCTTAATTCGTTTGCGATCTGCTGGACACCGCGTTCCTTTTCAAAGAACTCGCGCTTGGTTTCGGCGGCACGCCTTTCGGCTTCGGACGTCCGATTCGGATTCGCGATGATCGCGTCGATGATCGCCGGCGTTTGGATCAGAAGCTGCTGATTGAGCGAGATCAGCTCGAGCAACTCACCGCTTCCCGTGGTTTTTGCGAACCGGGCGATCGTCGATGCCGGCGTCTTTGCGTTTGTAACGATGGCTTCATGGATTTTCTTTGGGAGAGTGCTCTGATCGGCGAAATAATCGAGAACAGACGCGGCAACATCCGCCGAGCGGACCGAGTTTTCCAAAGCGGTGGTATCCTGAGCAGAGAGAGTGACGCGGGCATGATCGGCCGCCTCAGTATCTGCCGAACGGGCAAACGCTACCAGAACTTCAAGAAGGTCGTTTTGCGGCAGCGGCAATACGCCGCGGGCGGCTGCCAATATGGCGGGACGCGGAGCAGTACCTTCGATAATTGCCTTTACGACCGGGTTGCTGGACTCGATTTCTGGATTCATAACCTTTCCAAGAATTGAAAAGCTTGACGGAAGACGATCGGCGACACCCAAATCGGATTAATCACAATCATCTTAACACAATCCAAGATCGTCTTGACTAACGTTAATGGTTAGCATACCTTATAGGTTTTTAGGGCGGTTGGTGCCCGCCGTTTAACATATGGATTAAGACACTTTACTCATGATAAAAGACGATCTAACCGAACTAATAGTTGATAAGCGCGCCTGTATCGGCGTAATCGGGCTCGGCTACGTTGGGCTTCCTCTCATCGTTGAATTTTGCCTGAAGGGCTATCGCGGCATCGGGTTTGAGGTTGACAAGAATAAGGCCGAGCAGATCGATGCCGGCCATTCTTACATAGTCGATGTTACCAGCGAAAACGTTCAGCGTTGCGTGAGCAGCGGCAAACTAACGGCGACGACCGATTTCAGCCAGCTTTCGAATTGCGACGTCATCGTGATCTGCGTTCCGACGCCGCTTCGGAAAACAAAGGACCCGGACATGTCCTTTATCATTGCGGCGGGCGAAGAGATCCAGAAATACATGCGGAGCGGGCAGTTGGTGATCCTCGAATCGACAACATATCCCGGAACGACCGACGAGGTGCTGCAGCCGATGTTCGAGGAAAAAGGTTTTAAGCTCGACGAGGATTTTCTGCTGGCATTTTCACCCGAGCGGGTCGATCCGGGCAATCCGCAATATCAAACGCACAATATTCCAAAGGTCGTGGGCGGCGTTTCGGACGATTCGACCGAGGTTGCGGCCATGCTTTACAGGCAGATCGTTAACGAGGTGCATCCGGTTTCGTCGGCACGTGTGGCCGAGGCATGCAAGCTTTGGGAAAACACCTTCAGGGCGATCAACATAGGCATGGCGAATGAGATGGCACGCCTTTGCAATACTCTTGGCATCGATACATGGGAAGTCGTCCGTGCGGCCGCGACGAAGCCGTTCGGCTTTATGCCTTTCTACCCGGGGCCGGGAATCGGCGGGCATTGTATTCCGCTTGACCCGCATTACCTTTCATGGAAGGCAAGGCAACACGGCTTCGATTCGCAGTTCATATCGCTGGCCGAACAGGTAAATTCCGGGATGCCCGCCTATGTTGTCAAGCTTGTTTCGACGGCATTGAATGATGTGAAGAAGGCTGTTAATGGCTCAAAAGTGCTGATACTCGGCGTCGCCTACAAAAAGGACATTGACGACATGCGCGAGTCGCCTGCGCTGTCGATAATCGACCTGCTGCGAGCCCGGGGAGCCGATCTCGTTTATCACGATCCCTTCGTTCCGGAGGTTACGTTCGATCACGCTTACACGATCGGGGACGCCGAACCGCTTTATAACAGCGAACTGACCGACGACCTGGTACGAAACAGCGACTGCGTAATCATCTGCACCGAACACACCGACATCGATTACCGCCGCATCTGCGAACTGGCACCGCTGATCGTCGATACGCGAAATGCCCTTTCGGCGGACTTGCGTAACGGAAGCAACGCGAAGATCGTTAGATTGTAAAAAAATGCCAGGCTCATTACCAAATCCAATTTTTTATTTCCCGGCCAAAGTCGCAATCTATTCGTTAGCTGGTTGGGTATTGAATAAGGTATATCAATCAGGCCCAAATCCTCTTTTATTCGGAATTCTTCGGGTTGCAATTGGGTTTGGATTAGGATTCCTTTTGCTTTTTGCAATTGAACCATTGACGCCCAAACCAAATACAACCAGTTATGCCGATTATGTCTGGCTTGGTAGCACACGTCTTCTTGTGTGGGCTGGAATGATTTGGTTTTTTTACGAAAGGAAAAATGTCTCCCCGTTGCGCCTTTTTATCGTAGTTATATCGGGAATTCTTCTGTCGTTTGGCATCGACGCAGCTTTTGCATGGATAGACGATGAGTTTTCCGGCATGTTTTCGATCGGGATGTGTTAGGAGAGTACTATTCGTACTTACTCAGTAAAAGTTTCCCCTCGTAATCGATGAGGCCAAGCTTGATTCGGTCGAGCCAGCCTAATCGGCCAAGAATGTTTCTAAAGATGTTCTGATGTGCTGGAAAGAGTACTTGTGTCTCAGTGCGGATCCCCATCAAAACTATTTCTATTCGATGGATGAAAGCCTCGAAACTCCCGGTGACAGTCGCAACCGAAATTTTTTCCGAAGCGTCGATATCTATCCCTAGTAATTCAGCATATGCCTTCTTAAATATGCAATGACTTGAACCTGTATCGATCTTCNNATGACACACCAACGGTGATCCCAGGTTGTAAAGTGTTGTAATTATGTGTTCTGGAGAAGGTGATTGACTCGCTCACGAAAGCCAGCCTCCGGTAAAGGGTATTGGATTGTCCTCGGCAACAAACTCTACAAAAGGCGATGCGACACCTTTGGCTTTTGCTTTACTGAAAACGTCACGGGCCGAACTGCCGCTGGCTATGAAACGGTCGCCGTCCAATGAGACCCAGTAACCTAAATATTGGTCGCGATTCTCATTAAGCCATCGCAGTGATTTGGTCAGACGCTCGTTGTCGAAACCATTTGTCCAGTTTGTCGGGCCTTTTGGTGAATCTTCATCCTCGAGCAGTTGACGCAATAGTTTTCGTTCCGTGGACGGAAGTTGCCTGATCGAACTCATTATTTGTTCGATGTTTGTTGACATACATCAAAGTTTAGCACGAAAACACCCGACGATCCGAAAATACTTTCTTTAACCCTTTTCCATCGGATAGCCCGCATCTTTCCAGGTCTTTGTTCCACCCACCAAAGCGAATGCGTTTTCTATTCCTTTCTTTTTTGCTTCAGATACCCAACTGGCACTGGAATGTTCGCTTGGTCAGGAACAGTAGGCAATGATCTTCTTGCCTTTCGGGAGCTTATTTATGTTTTCCGCCAGTGTATCGCCAGTAATGTTTAGCGAGCCTTTGATGTGTTCGTCTTTATAAGCCGACTCGGGTCTGACGTCGACGATAACTGCCGTCCCGGCGTCGTATTCCTTTTTCGCATCAGCAAGGGTGATTCGCGGGGCATCGTCTACAGGGGCGGGCGGGACAGCGTTTGATTTTGGGGCCGCATTCTCAGCCTGAGCCGCCGGCTCGGCTGGGCGAGCACACGATATGACATAAAGGACAGCTACGATCGACAATATCGCAAGTAAGTTACGCATTATTTTTCTCCAAAGACTTCAAGCACTTCACCGGCATGTTCCGAAACATTCACCTTGTCGAATATCTTAGCAATTTTACCGTCTTCGCCGATAAGGAATGTTTTGCGCATCGTGCCCATGTATTTCTTTCCGTACATGCTCTTTTCGCCCCAGACGCCGTATTTCTCGACGATTTCCTTTTCGGTGTCTGCAAGCAGATCGAAGGGCAGCTGAAATTTTGAGATGAATTTCTGATGAGATTTTTCGCTGTCGGTCGAAACGCCAAAGACTTTGATGCCTTTTTTATTGTAAACATCGTCGGCGTCGCGAAACGAACACGCCTCTTTTGTGCAGCCCGGCGTGTCGTCCTTCGGATAAAAATAAAGAACGACTTTCTTGCCTTTGTAATCTGACAATTTAACGGTGTTGCCGTTCTGGTCTTTCGTAGTGAAATCGGGTGCTTTGTCGCCTTCTTTTAGCATAAACCTCCAAAAAATATTTAAAGTATGATTCGAAGTCGCGAATATTTTATAGATTCTACCATTGACCAATGATTTATGTCAGTTTAACCGGGATAGCACAGTAGTCGGCCAGTTTGTCCGAGCACACTCCGGATCAACATCCGTCCGTTTCGTCCCGTCCGACCATTTTTCGCGTGGTCGCGATAGTTTTGGGAAACTGTCTCAGTTTGTGTCCCAATTGTGTCGAAAGTGAGACGGCTTAACTCCCGCAGTTACAGTCGTTTACAGCCATAAATCGTTCCATTTTGTTTTTTAACAAACATCTTAAGTGAGACAGTCGCCGTTCCAAAAATCGTTCCACTTATCGTCCAAAGTGGAACGGCTTAAATATTGCAGCTATGCTAGTTACAGCGAAAAATCATTCCATTATGTTTTAACACTGCTCTTTATGGAACGATTTGGGCCAGCCTATGCCGACGCTGAACAAATCTGTTCGCGTCCCGGATCCCTAATTGTCAAAGACCTGCCTCAGCCACGTCGAGATGCGCGGCTGAAATAGTGTCGCATAGATGCAATATTGTGTCAAGAATTTCACAACCTTGGGTAGCCGGTCAATCTAAGCATAGGCGTCCTTTTGGTTTTCACGCGGGCAGAAATTCCGAAAAGCCTCGGCGGGGCGATCTGTTTGTAGCAGCCGAACAATGTGAGAATCGAGCTCCGTAGGAGCGTCCTGTTCGCTAATTATGATTTTACAGGCCGCCCTTACAGGGCTTGAAATTATTGACCATTAATTCTACAAACAGGACGCTCCTANNCTCCTATCGGAGCTATTCGCTAAGCAAAGTATCGGAATATCTGAGCAGAATTCCTTGGTTTTCAAACTGATCTACTACAACTCCCTGGCAGCGGTCCGGTTTCAAATTGCCGGTCCAGGCTCTGCCACTGCCCAGCAGCGACGAAATATTC
>DLHV01000102.1:0-1958 GCA_002483395.1 Chloracidobacterium sp. UBA7659
GCCGATGGTGAATTTGTGGAAGCGCAGCATGTCCATCACGCCGACGGCCGGCAGGCAGGCACCGAAGAGATCCGGCCGCTGCGTCATGCACGCTCCGACCAGGAGGCCGCCGTTGCTGCCGCCCTGGATGCCGATCTTCTTCGGAGTCGTGTACTTCTCCTTCACGAGGTACTCGGCCGCGCCGATGAAGTCGTCGAAGACGTTCTGCTTCTTCAGCTTGGTGCCGGCATCGTGCCAGGCCTCGCCGTACTCGCTGCCGCCGCGCATGTTGACGCTGGCGTACACGAAGCCCTGCTCCAGCAGGGCAATGCGCAGGGAGTTGAATCCCGGCGTGGTGGCGATGTTGAAGCCGCCGTAGCCATACATGAGCGTCGGGTTGTTGCCGTCGAGCGCCAGGCCTTTCTTGTGAACCAGGAACATCGGCACCTTGGCGCCGTCCTTGCTGGTGACGAAGACCTGCTTGGTGTCGTACTGGTTGACGTCCAGGCCCGGAATCTCAGGCGCGCGGAACAACGAGCTCTTTCGCGCGGCCACGTCATACCGGAAGATCGAGGTCGGGTAGGTGAACGACTGGTAGGTGTAGAACAACGACGTGTCGTCCATGTTGCCGGCAAAGCCGCTGGCGCTGCCGAGGCCGGGCAGATCGATCTCGTTCTCGAGGGCGCCTTCGAGATTGTGGACGTAGGCCTTCGAGGTGACGTCCTTCATGTAGGTGGCAATCACCTTGCCGGCGGCCACCCGCACGGTGTCGATCGTGTCGGCCTTGGGTTCGATAATCGACTTCCAGTTGGCCGGCGCCGGGTGGGCAGGATCGATGCGCACGACCCGGCCGTTGGGCGCGTTGTGGTCGGTGAAGACGATCAGCTCGCCGCGCACGCTCTCCAGCACCTGGTAGGTGTCGTCGCCAATCTCCGGAATCAACGGCATGAACTTGGCGCCCGGCTTGGAGAGATCCTGCACGAACACCGCGTTGCCCTGCTTGCCCGTGCCGCGATCCGAGACGTCCAGCACGGCAAAGCGTTCGTCCTCGGTGGTGTCGAGCGTGTGGAACCGCTGCGGGTTCTTCGGATCGCTGAACACCAGTTCGTCGGCCGATTGCGGCGTGCCGATGCGATGGTAGTAGACCTGGTGGTTCTCGTTGATCGACGACCGCTCCTTGCCTTTCTCGGGCTGCGGGTAGCGGCTGTAGTAGAAGCCGTGGCCGCGCCAGGCGATGCTCGAGACCTTGACCCACTCGACCTTGTCGCTAAGCACCCTCCGGGTGCTCAAGTCCATCACGTTGTATTCCTGCCAGTCCGAGCCGCTGCGCGACACGCCGTAGACGGCCAGCTTCGCGTCCTTCGACGGCGAGAAGCCGGCCAGCCGCACCGTGCCATCCGCGGACCAGGTGTTGGGGTCGATGAGGACTTCCGGTGTCCCGTTCAGTCCCTTCTGGATGTAGAGCACGCTCTGGTTCTGCAGGCCGTCGTTCTTGGTGTAGATGTAGAAATTATCCGCGATCTTTGACGGCGCTGAATAACGTTCGTAATTCCAGATCTCGGTCAGCCGGTTTTTGATTTTTTCACGTTCGGGAATGGTCGAGAGATACGAGAAGGTGAGCTTGTTCTCGGCTTCGATCCAAGCCTTAGTTTCATCGGAATCGGTCTGTTCCATCCAGCGATATGGATCGGCGACCTTTGTGCCGTGATAATCGTCGACCTGATCGCCTTTTCGCGGCTTCGGATACTCGAATCTTGTTTGAGCGGGAACGGCCGATACTACAAAGGAAAGAAACAGTAAAAACAGGGATAGTTGTTTTAACATCGCTCTCGATTCACCTCATTGGAAAGATTTCCAATAAGTATAGAACGCATGCGGCGGATTGCCAAACATTGCTGTACCTTGGTTAGTTTGGATATCTTCTCGGTAGGAGCGTTATGGCCTTTCCAAAAAGCCCCGTCGGGGCGTTCTGTTTGTAG
>DLHV01000102.1:1964-12313 GCA_002483395.1 Chloracidobacterium sp. UBA7659
TGCGGCCTATTTTGAGGCGAAGCTCCCGAATCTAGGCCGCCCCGACGGGGCTGGAAATACCCTGTTGCCCGCATTCTACAAACAGTGGGCTCCTAGCGGAGCTGCATATCGTATGCTCGGTGCGTTCCGGAGTATCGGCTCAGCATTGACCAATACACATGCTTCGCCCGTCAATGAAGCGACAAACTGTTGTTAACGGAGATCTCTTTATGCGCATCGATCGCGTGTTCGATGTTGTATTCGGAAGGCAGCCAATTTGGCCGTTTGTAAAGAAGCGCCTCGGTTTCTTCGCAAGACTTCGGCTTTGCAAGGAGGTAGCCCTGACCATAGTCGCAGCCTAGATTCTCAAGCACGGCGAGCTGAGCATGGGTTTCTATTCCTTCCGCGATGACTCGCATTTTCAGGTTTTTTGCGAGTGAAATGACCGTCTGGAGCACCTCGGAATCCTCGCCCTGATCGCCGACCCTGCATACGAATGAACGATCGATCTTAAGCGTATCGAAAGGAAGCCGATGCAGGTGGCTAAGCGACGAGTAGCCCGTGCCGAAGTCGTCAATGCTCAACTGAACGCCGATTTGCTTCAGTTTATTAAGAATATTGATCGTGTGCTCGGCATTCTCCATGGCAACACTTTCGGTGATCTCAAGCTTGAGCGTATGTGGTGGGATCCGCGATTGCTCGAGGGTGCTCAATACATCATCGATCAGGTCGTCTTTTGCCAGGTGCTTGCCGGAGATGTTCACGCTGACGATCAGGTCCTCGTACTCGGCCGATATCTTTTGCCATTTTGCCAACTGCAGACAGGTTTGATGCAGAATCCAGACGGTTATTGGCTGGATCAACCCTGAGGCCTCGGCGATCGGAATAAATCTGTTCGGAGGTATCAAACCGAACTCGGGGTGATACCACCGCAGCAATGCTTCGAAACCGACCAGCCGGCCGTCGCTCAATGAAACGATCGGCTGGTAGTGCATGGCCAGTTCGTTGCGTTCGACGGCGTGGCGCAGATCCATTTCATAACGGACCCGCTCCAGAAATCGCGACCTCAATTCCTTGGTAAAGACGGCGGGGCCGTCGTCTTTCTCTTTGGCGTAATGCATCGCGATATCCGCATCCCGCAAGATCTCTTCGGGAGTGTCGTATTCGGCGTCGCACGGAGCGATCCCGATATTGAGGTCGATCGAGATCTGGTTGCCGCTTAACGAAAACGGCTGCGTGAGGCTTTGGTAAATTCTCCGCGCTACCTTTTGGGCTTTGGTAACAGTAGACAGATCTCTGAGTATGATCGCGAATTCGTCTCCGCCGATCCTTGCCACCGTGTCGGTCGGCTTGAGTATCCGGACAAATCGCTTCGCGGCGATGACCAGCACCTTGTCGCCGATGGTATGACCGAGCGAGTCGTTAATATTCTTGAAACTTCGAATGTCGAGGAAAAGGACGTGGAAGTTAGTCGATGGATCCTTTTTATACTGATCGATCAACTCACGCAATACGTCGCCAAACTGTTTCCTGTTAGCCAGGCCCGTGAGCGAATCATGCAGGGCCGCATGTTGAAAATCTGCTTCGCTCTTACGGAGAGCAACGTTCGCCTGCTCTTCCTTTTTAAGGGAAATACCCAGTTGTGTTGCGTGCAGCTCAGCCTCGACGCGACGCTCACGCTCGGTTTCGGCTTTTTCACGTTCGGCGTCCTCGACCTGCGCGATCGCTAAGTTTACGTCGCTGATTGACTGCCTGTAATTCATGTATGCAATAGCCAGTCCAGTGAACGCGATTATTGCCGTTAGGAGGTCGCCATAATTGATAAGCTTATAGATAATCCCGGCCAAACCCGCCCCCACGATTTGAGCCATCGACATCGAAAAGGAACCGCGTTTCCAGGTCGCCCATAAATTCGTTCCGTCGTTCAGCGACTGAAATACAGCGGCAAGAATCGACGACACAAAAAATTGTGAGAACGCCAGGATTCCTAAAACGGTTATTAAGTGCTGCGTTTTCGAACCATCGAGCCGTAGGCTGGTCGTGTTTAGTATTAGGAGCCAAAGCCCGAATGTACAGGTGGTGTATATTGCGTTGATCGAAATGTTGGTAATAATCATCAATCGGCCGAATCTGAATCCGGTCGATTTTAGATAAAGACAGTGCGCGAACATCTCCAGTCCCGCTAATACGATCGCTGCCTCACCGCCATAGATCAAAAACGATAGGAAAATCAGTGCGTCCGAAAAAGTAAGTGCAAACCTGGAGCGGGGAATCGTGAGGCTTAGCCGCGGCACAATGAGGACTGAAAAAACCAGGACAAAAGTATATCCCCAACTTGCAGCAGATGGCGGAAGATTAACTACCGCGAATCCGAAACAAACCAAGCCCAGCACGATAACGATCGCTTTTATCGCGTTCGAAAGTCGTTCTCGATTCATCATCGATGAAATATCAATCGAAGTGACGGTCATCTGGGTGTGATTGGTCGAAAGTTCTTGAGAAGGACGCGAGGTATAAACCACGCAAACAAAGTTTAACATGGAATGTCTGCGAAATACCAGTAAAAAGTGATGTCTCGCGCCATTTTCTGTATACAGAATAACCACCCTATCTCTGTATATTTACTATCCAAAATTGTAAATGAATTAAAAGAAAGACTTACGACGATAGCGGCCTACAAGTGTGAACAAAATATCCAGTTTAAAAAATTGAAAAATAAAGGCAGACACGAAAAAATGCGTTCGTAAACCTATGTTGCACAGATAGTTAGCATTTTGGCACGAATCTGTCAATTCTGTGGTACGGCGATTGTAATGTAAGAGGCATCACGAGGCGAAAGGCTTCAAATATTAATAACCCAGGAGAAAAGAAAATGAAAAACTTGAGAAACATCGTCGCAGCATTGGTTATGGTCGCAACATTGGCAGTCGGAACAACATTTGCAGACGGAGTAGTAATTGGCGGCAAAGACGGCGTCGTGATCGGCGGTAAAGCGGGTCAGACTACGAAGGCGCAAACTGGCTGTTCCGATACCAAATTGGGTTTTGTTTCAATGGTAGTCGGAGTCGTTATCGGCGGTTTCACTGGCGTAGTCATAGGCGGACGAGACGGCATTATCATCAGCGACAGAAGCTGTGTTCAATCAAGAGATGGCATCATAATCAGCGACTAATAGCAACACCGGGGCTGACTTTTTAACAGAGTATGAACTTGGGAGATGTCGTCATGGAATTCGGCCCGTCGAGAAATCGGCGGGCCATTTTTCTTTCCATTTATGTCTCAAACGCTTCTGCTAATTAACCGGGAGGCCGACTCTTTTATTATGGAAACCCGCCTCCACCTCCACCTCCACCGCCACCAAACCACCTGGCGACGGCGGATGTGAATCGGCGCCGCCGGACCAGCCGCAGTTAGAGTGTGAACCAGTGCTTAACTAAGCTGGCTCGTTTGATCGAAACCTGAACAAGTCGCTTGTTCAGGTTTCAACTTAAAATCTATTATCTCGAACCTATGTAGGATTAGAACATGAAAAAATATTTAGTCTTGCCGAATATTGTCTTTATAATATGTTTCCTTAATCAAATAGGGGCGCCACAATCCTCCAATGACTCAGACGTCAAGCAGTATGAGATCGGTTTACAATTTACGTTTTTAAGACGCGCCGATGCTAATGCGGCGAACGTGATATTCCAAAGGTACTTCCCTTCGCTAACCGATCCCGGTCCAGCCGCGGTTTCTGAGTTTGGGCTAGGAGGAAGATTTACATATAATTTCACAAGAAACGTCGCCGTCGAAGCAGAGGTGAATTTTTTCCCGGACGACAAAAGGGCCAATCCAATAATAGGGGTTCCAATTCGTATCGCCGAGCCTGGCGGCAGAAAATTCAAGCAGTCTTGGGGCCGAAAATCGGTATTAGAAAAAACAAATTCGGTGTATTTGCAAAAGTAAGGCCGGGGCTGTTTAGTATGGATCGGTACGAGGTCGTCGAACAAGTCGGTACTCCTGACAACTTCTTTGTCTTATCTCGGACCGAGCGCGGCGTGAATTTCTTTACTGTCGATGTCGGAGGGGTTTTTGAATATTACCCGAGCCGCAGAACGGTTTTTCGCGTCGATGTAGGCGACACGATCATTCGATACAGCGCCCAGGAGCCAAAGGACATAAATCCGAATATAACCCGCCACAATTTACAGACAAGCGTCGGCTTCGGCTTCAGATTTTGATCTTCAGACGTTTTAGCTGAAAATGAGGCGGCGAAAGAATGTCCAGTGTCATGTCACCATTGAAGTGTCGCGGCTTTAGTCGCCAACGGCGACCGACATTAAAGCCCAGGCTGCAGTGAGCGAAAGCGAATGAAACCCTGGGTAGGCGAGCAATATGCGCTGCGTCGCTGTAGGCGACGAACAGCGGACCGTCGCTCCCCCACAGGGAGCGCATATCCCACGCTACGGATCCTATGGTTCCGGCTTCGCCTTCACCATAGGCTTTAATGTTCGTCGCCGTTGGCGACAAAAGACGAATCGCACAACACCGAGTGTCCACAAAAACCAATTTACTCGCCGTTGCATCCATGATATACTGTTCCGTCAAGCGGCCGCCACTTTCAGGCGGCTTTGGATATTTGACAACTTACGAACGGTGGATTCGATACTGTCCCGAGCTGTCCCGCGGATTTCCAGTAAAAAATGTGCAGCAGTAGATTAAGTGGGACAGTGTAAACTCAAATATGAAAGAGCTTAACGCCTTTCGGTCGCTCTTGCAGGGACAGTTCTTACAGAAAATCCATGGGACACGGGACAGTAGGGCTAACCCCTGTAAATGCAATAGATAGACTGTCCCACAAGTTTCCCGGGCTGGGACAGGCGTCACAGTCTGGCGGCGGTTTCGCGAGTGGCCCGTGCGGGGGAGAGTTTTCTGAGGTTCTCTATCGATTGAGGAAGGACCTCAAGGACGCGGTCGATATCTTCATCGGTGTTTTCGATGCCGAAACTGAACCGGATCGCACCGCGGGCAAGTTCATCATTGCGGCCAAGGGCGCGGATAACCGGCGACGGTTCGAGCGAACCGGAAGAGCAGGCCGAACCCGTCGATACGGCGATGCCCTGCATATCGAGATTTATAAGCAGGCCCTCGCCTTCGATAAAACGAAATGAGATATTTGAGATATTCGGGAGACGATTTTCCGAATCGCCGTTTAAAACCATGTCGGAAACTCTCTCGGCGACCCCTTGTTCAAACCGGTCGCGCAGACTTCCCAGGTTCAATCCGCTTTCTTTCAATCTCTCCTTTGCCAATTCGCAGGCCTTTCCAAATGCGACTATGAACGGAACTGACTCGGTTCCGCCGCGGCGTTCGCGTTCCTGGTGTCCGCCGATGTTCTGCGGGTGCAGCCGGACGCCACGTCGAACATACAACGCTCCGGTGCCTTTTGGAGCATAGATCTTGTGAGCCGACATCGAAAGCAGATCGCATCCGATCCCTTCGACATCGACTTCGATCTTTCCGACAGCCTGAACGGCATCGGTATGAAACCAAATCTTCCTGCCGCCCGCCCGAAGCTCTTTGACAAGCCTTCCTATTTCCGCAACCGGATGAAGCGTGCCGATCTCATTGTTGGCGGTCATCACCGAGATCAGCACCGTGTCGTCGCGTAGAGCATTTCTCAGGTCGTCCACCCGTATGATCCCATTTTCATAAACCGGAAGATAAGTAACCGAATAGCCGTGTTTTTCAAGATCTTCGCAGACGTTCTTTACGGCCGAGTGCTCAATGGCGGAGGTGATGATGTGGGGAGCGGGGACAGTCCTGTCCCCATGAGTGCGAAGCACGAAGACTTCCTCGCCGGAGGAACCGGCGATGGGGACAGGAGTGTCCCCGCTCCGTTCGAGCAGGCCGCGGATCGCCAAATTGTTCGCCTCGGTCCCGCCCGAGGTGAATACGATCTCGTTTGGACGCGCGTTGATCAGAGCCGCGACCTGGTGGCGCGCTTTATCGACGGCGGCTCTGGCTTCCTGCCCAAAATAGTGGATGCTTGACGCGTTGCCGAACTTCTCAGTGAAATAGGGCAGCATGGCCGCGACGACCTCTTTGTCGACCGGCGTCGTGGCGCTGTTATCCAAGTAAACTCTGCGGAACATGATTTTATTCTAACATACGAGAAAACATTGGAAATAAGGTGAGAAGGAAGCGGCAATTCTAAATTCTCCGAGTTCCTTGCATAAGCTTAAAAAAAGACACTCATCAATCTGGCTTTTGCCGGATGATGAATGTCTCTATTTATTGACGGCTGCGCGGATTGCAAAAAAGGCTTTCGTTAATTGACCGCCGCTTTATATGCCTTTCGGTAGTTGTCATACGCCGATTTGAAATTCCCAGCCGCTTTGTCGGCATTGGCCTGATCCAAAAACGACTGCGCGTTTCCGACACTGCCACCCGCCGCGACGATGTTTGCCAGCGTCAGCGTGACGATCTGCTGCACAAGATCGAGTTTGCCGCCGTTGGCGGTCGGCGTCATAAACCACGCGACTTTGACGGCACTGCTTTCCGACGACAAATCGGCTTCGATGTGCGCCCTCAATATCAAATCGTTGAGAGCCATCGTGTTTGCGTTGGAGTTGTTGATAATCATCGTCTTGTTGGCATTGTCGTTATTGACGATGTTGGTCGTGTTGGTGTTGTCGTTGGCGATAATCGTATTTTTGGCGTTGGTCAAATTTGTATTGAGCGTCGCCGCGTTGGAATTATCGTTGTTGACAATCATCGTTTTGTTGCTGTTGTCGTTGTTGATGATGGCCGCCGAATTTGCATCGCCGGCAGTAACGACGGCAACTTGTGCGTCCGTAATGGCGGTCGTAATCATTGTTTTGTTGGAGTTGTCGTTGTTAATGACTTCATTTTTCGCGCTTGTTACGGCGTTGGTGATGGTCGTCGTATTGGCGGTGGCATTGTTGACCAACATTGTCTTGTTCGAGTCGTCGTTGTTGGTGATGGTGGTTGTGGCGGAACTGATGCTGTTGAGAGTGTTTGTTGCGTTGGTGTTGTCGTTGTTGATGATTTCCGTTTTTGCCCCGTCAACTATTGTCTGAATATCGCTCGAGCTTAATCCATGGCAATCGTCATACTGACTTCGCAGAGTGGTCTCTACTAAAAGGGACACCTCTAATGCGGTCCTGGCTGCGATCGGTATTAAACGAGCCAATATCGTCAGACCGTCGGTTGGAAATGCTTCCATCACCGCATCGGCAGCTATCAGAAAGCCATCCGTGATGGCGATGTCCGCAAAACTTGGAGTGCCGGACAAGTCCGGGCAGGCGTCGGGAGTAATGACGTTTGGTGCTCCGCCGCCTTTTTTACCGGCAACACGCTGCTGTTTCATTTTTTCGTCCGGGTTGAGGGTTGAATTGATAACGCGTGGGGCTTCGCGCCAGTTTGAGAACCTGGCATAGACCGCACGCATTCTTACCAAATCGTCCGGTGACAATTCGGCGAGACTGGCTTTTGCCTTTCGCAAATCGCCAAGCGGGTCAAGCCCGTCCTTATCAAATTGTCCTCTGACGGCCGGCATTTTCTCGAACTGCTGCAAGACGTTTTCGAACTCAGTCAAATAATTAAACATCTCCGTGCGAAATTCCTCGATATTGGCGTTCGCACTCATGACGGCTTTCAGGCGTTCGCGCTCGACTTCGCGGTTATAATCCTGCGCCATCGAAAACGGCGCGGCAGTGAATAATGCCGTGAATATCACGACGGAAATAATTAAAAGTCTGCTTAGATGTTTCATAATTTTCTCCTTTTGGTTGAAGCTGAAAACAGCTTTGGTTAAACTCCGAGAAACGATACCGGTTTGCGATGAACACGGATTTGTTATTGTTGCTTTACTCATTTTTGTCTCCTTTTTATATGTGGCGAAAACTCAATTCGCCAGCGGTGTTTATGTTTTTTTCTTCGTCCTGGAAATTAGCGGCTTTGCAGAAACGAACGTACCGCGACTAAATCGTCTTTCGGTACAAAGCCGATTGCGCCCGCTTGGGTTGCCGCTTGGCGCAAATCTTTTTCGTCGTAATTGGTTACTATCAGAATTTTCGCGTCGGGAAAGTAGGCGATAATATTTCGCGTGGCGGCGAGCCCGCCTAGCTCTTTCATGTCCCAATCCATCAACACCCAATCGGGCTGAAACTCGGCGTAAGCCGCGAGGGCTTCCGAGCCGTCTTCGCATTCGAGGAATTCGTGCGTCTGTTCGCCGAGGTAATGTTTCATCATCCGCCGCGCCTGTTCGTTGTCGTCCACAATCAACACTTTCATCGTCCTTTCCATAAAAAAATCGCATTGAAAGAGAGTTTAGGCAGGTTTTGGCAGCTTGGGAATCCGTGTCTATGCGTAATTCGGACTAGGTGTGAATACTTATTTTATGAAGGCAACTTAGCCGCGGGCAGAGCGCGATCACGCAGATAAGTGCATAAAATCCGCGAAATCCGCCGCTTATTATTCTTTGTTTCTAAAGTTCGGATTTGTGCGTAACGGCGAATTTGACCAGGGCGAGCGAGCCGTGCAAGTCGAGTTTGCGCGAGATGTTAGCGCGGTGAGTTTCAACCGTCCGGTAGCTGGTGAAGAGTTCTTTACCGATCTCCTTACTCGTTTTATCTTCGGCGACGAGCTTCAAGATGCGTTTTTCGGTCGCCGTCAGCAAATGAAGTCCGGGTTTTTCATTTTCGAGTTCTTCGTGGCGGCGGCGCCGCTTGAGCAGAAGGGCGGACAACGCCGGACTCAAAAACGGACTGTTTTGGGCGACCGATTTTATCGCCGCAACAATATCGCTGATTGCGCTGTCTTTGAGAACATATCCTTTTACGCCTAAATCCATTGCGGCCTGGAAAAGTTCTTCTTCGTGGTGCATCGTTAAGAAAACAGTCTCGATATTTATTTTTTTTTTACGCAGTTCGCGCACAACGGCGAAACCGTCCAAGTCAGGCATGTCAATGTCCAAAACGGCGACTTCAGGAAGGTGTTTTTCGATCAGATCAAGCGCGGTTTGGCCGTCGCCAGCTTCGGCAACAATCGAAAGGTTTTTGTCCGTTTCAATTATCTGTCGCAAACCTTGCCGAACGATCGGATGATCGTCCGCCATAACGATGTTTATTCGTGCGTCCATAATTCGATCTTGATCGTTGTACCTTGGTCGATCGCCGAAGCAATCGAAATCGTCCCGGCCAGCATTCTCACTCGTTCCTTCATTCCAAGCAAACCGAAACCTGCGCTGGTTTTTTCTTCACTTCTTCCTTTTACGTCGAAACCCCTTCCGTTGTCGGAAACTTTGATCGTAATACGGCGTTCGGTCTTGGAGATCGAGAGTTTTACTTCCGATGCCTCGGCGTGTTTCAGGACATTGTTCAAACTTTCCTGGATAATTCGATAGATGCTGATTTCGGCGTCGTTTTCAAACAGTCCGTCGACGCTTTCGATGTCGGAAATTATTTTAAGCGCGGAATTGTCGGCAATTCTGTTCAATAAAGAGTTAATCGCTTTCGTCAACCCAAGCCGGTCGAGCAAATACGGACGCAGGTTATAAGTGATCTCACGCACCTCGGAAATGGCGTGCGCCGATTGCGTCGAGATCTCGGTGAGCTGTCCCCTTGCTTCACTCAAATCCTTTGCGGTTTGCGAACCGAAAACCGCACTGTTTTTTATCATTGCTAAACTTTGACCTAACGAATCATGCAGTTCGGCCGCGATTCTTCGCCGTTCGGACTCGTGTGCATTAATCAAGCCGCGTGAAAACGCTTCCTGGGCCGCGTGTTTGCCTCTGATCTCGGAAAGTCGTCTCTGATAAAGCCAAAAGGCGATAGCGGCAACTGCCAACACGCATAAAATTAGAAACCACCAGGTTTGGTAGAAAGCGGGTTTGACAACGATCTCGATTGCTGCGCCTTGTTCGTTCCAGACGTAATCGCTATTGGCGGCTATCACGCGAAACGTGTAGTTTCCCGGCGGCAAATACGGAAAGTAAGCCTCGCGCCGCGTTCCCGCATTCGTCCAGTCTTCATCCAGGCCTTCGAGTTTATATTTGAACCGAACCTGTTCGGATTTTATAAAACTCAGGCCCGTGTAATGAACTTCGAGATTGTCCTGTCCGGGCTGAATCTCCAATTTGTCGGTCAGTTCGACCTTCAAGCCTTCCAAAAAAGCCGATTCGATGACAACGGGCGGCGGCAACGGATTAAAGGGCACGGCTTCGGGGTCGATGATCGCTACGCCATCCTGTGTCGGAAACCACAGTTTTCCATCCGCTCTTTTAATTCCGGAGGGTTTCCCACCGTTGGCTTCGATGTTCAGCATCCCGTCGGATTTGCCGTAGGCGACGCTTGTTATCGCGG
>DLHV01000056.1 GCA_002483395.1 Chloracidobacterium sp. UBA7659
CTTGTCGAAAGGTACGCCCTGTTTCCGGGCGACAGCCAGGTAAAGACATAAAAGTGTTGACGCCGTTGCATTTATCGTCATCGAGGTCGAAACTTTATCGAGCGGAATGCCGTCTAAAAGAGCCGACATGTCGTCTATACTGTCGATGGCGACGCCGACCTTTCCTACCTCGCCCATCGCGAGTGGATCGTCGGAGTCGAGCCCAATCTGCGTCGGCAGGTCAAATGCAACGCTCAATCCGGTGGTACCTTGTGACAAAAGGTATTTGTAGCGCTCGTTCGATTCCTGCGCGGTGGCAAAACCGGCATACTGACGCATGGTCCAAAACTTGCCGCGGTACATGTTCCGGCGGACGCCGCGCGTGTACGGAAAATCACCCGGATCGGCGAGATCGGCGTAGTAATCGATTTGTTTCGTGTTACTTGGATTGAAATCGTTCGAAAGTTCGATACCCGAAGAAGTAACAAATTTCTCGCGTCGTTCATCTGCCATAGTGCCCATAGATTAACATATACGCGAGCGATTTTTGACTTCGATCAAATCCTTGCGTAGCATTTCGATAGACAAAATGGAAACTTCACGGTCGTGTCGGTTTGATTTGACAAAACCGGTGATCGAGAACCGTAAGCCCTTTGAATTACTACAATTATTACACCGAAATTGAAGAGGCTTTCGTTCGCCGCCGGGGCAAGAACCTTCTCTTAAGTCCGATTGACTGGGCAATGATCGAAAGCTGGCAGGAACGTGGAATTCCCCTGCACGTAGCGTTGCGGGCAATCGAGAATGTGTTCGACGGCTTTGATAAAAAGCCCGGCCCGCGAACGATTAAAGGCCTGCTCTATTGCCGCGAAGAGATCGAAGCTCAATACGAAGAATGGGTCCGCTCGCAAACCGGGAAGGCGGGCGAAGGCTCATCGAACCCAGCGGTGGACTCGTTTTCAACCGATGCTGTCTCGGCACACATTCATGCGATCATCGATCATCTCAAAACATCTGAAAATGAGAACATGCGTGATGATTTCGACCGTGCGATAGCTAGGCTTGAAGAGCTTCTTTCAAATTTCAGCGAAGATTTTGAACTGGTCGATAAAACCCTTTCGGATATCGAAACATTTCTTGATAAGGCGTTGCTGACAAATTCCGATAAAGAGCATCTAAAGATATTGAAGAAGGAAATTAACGATCAGATAAAGCCTTACAAGACTGGAATGGAGCCGGAAGTTTACAAAAAAACGTTCGATTTGATGCTGCTAAAGCGTCTGCGTGATGAAGAAGGCATTCCGCGGCTTAGCCTGNNCTCCGTTGTTATTGGGCTGTTTGCATCTGTAGGTTTCAGCCAGACTAAACCCAAGCCAAAGCCAACCCCAGCAAAGCACGCCGCCGCAAAGACACCTGCACCAAAAACTGCTATCGATCGGGGCACCGTTTCCGGCAGCATTTACCGGAACGACTCGCTAAGATTTGAGATAATGTTTCCCGACACGTGGCTGATCCCGGGCGATGATTTCGAAGCCGAAATGAAGAAGCAAGGCTTCGATCTGAGCCTAAAAGCTCCGGCGAGTGTCGGCCAGCAATACCGCTTAAAGCTCAATCAGGCGCTCAAGAAAGTTTCGGTTTTGGTCACGGCATACCGCTCGATGCCTGGCTCAGCCGACAACGCTATCATGCGTGTTTCCCTCGAAGACCTTTCGACCAACCCGCAGATCAAAGACGCAGTCGATTATTTCGACGCGATGCGCGGCCAGTTCAAGGCAATGACGCTCCCGCCCGACTTCACCTATTCCGAAACGCAGGCCGAGCAGCTTGGGTTGAAGCAGTTTGCTTACCTCGATTCGTCAAGCAAAGCAGGAAAGAAGCGCCTCTACGCGACCGTTAGGAATGGTTATGCGATACTATTCTCGCTCTCGTACAGCAGCGACGACGATCTTCAGACGCTGAGACACATCCTTGCTGAAGGGAACTTCTCCCTAAAGTGATCCCTGCCGGCAAATGGGTCGTTTTTCTCCGGTTTTTGTGGTACATAATTTAGGCTTCACGAAAACACAAGAAGGAGAAATCGGATGAATAAACTTCGAATCAAAAAACTCGGCGTATTGTCGTTTGCAAAGATGCAGGGGGTCATGGGCCTGGTGATCGGTTTGTTGATCGGGATCATTTACGGCGTGATCATCATTCTGTATTCACTTTTGGGTGCAAGTCTGGTCTCTGGCGATGCAAGATTCGCCGTCGGCGGCGGCGGTGTAGTGATCGGTATCGTAGCGATGGCCGGGTTTCCAATTATGTACGGAATCATTGGGTTTATCGGCGGTGCGATCGGCGCTTTGATCTACAATGTTTTTGCCGGGTTTGTCGGAGGTGTCGAAATCGAGGTCGAAAACGTCTATTAGCAACACTTACTACAAGATCGGTGACAGATTGGAAGTCACAATTCAGAAGATCGTTCCCCAGGGTCTTGGGCTCGCATTCGCCGAAAACCTGACCGTGTTTGTTCCCTTGGCGGCTTCTGGGGATCAATTGTCCGTCAAGATCTTTCAGCTAAAAGGCAAGACCGCTTTTGCCGAGATCGAATCCGTCATCGAGCCATCGCCCGTGCGTATCGAACCGCCGTGCCCGTATTTCGGCAAGTGCGGCGGTTGCGATTTTCAGCAGATGAATTACGACGCGCAGCTTTCGGCAAAGCTCGACATGATCCGCGACTCGCTCAAGCGCATCGGAAAGATCGACTTTGAGGACGAAATTCTTAAAATCCCAAGTCCGAAGCCGTTCGAATACCGGTCGCGCGCCCAATGGCATCTCGAAACGCGGCAAAAGAAGATCGGGTATTTCAAACGTAATTCGCACGATATAATTGACATCGAGCATTGCCGGATACTCGAACCCACGCTGGACAATACTCTCAA
The DNA here is from genome assembly GCA_002483395.1 of Chloracidobacterium sp. UBA7659. Taxonomy (GTDB): domain Bacteria; phylum Acidobacteriota; class Blastocatellia; order Pyrinomonadales; family Pyrinomonadaceae; genus OLB17. Next base: position 2,901 of record DLHV01000056.1, read on the forward strand.
AGATTTGCGTGCGAGCCTGAATTGGGATAGCTTCTGGGCGAACCGAGCGGAGATTGAAGCCGCGTGCGGGTCGGACGGCAGCATCTCGCTTTACTCGCCGGAATTAATGGAGCCGACTGAGGAAATCTTTTATGCTTCCGGCGACGACAATTACACCTATTCGGCACAAAGCTTTTTTCAGGGAAATCAATCGCTGATACCGAAGTTGCTTGACACCGTTCTGTCGGATGCGGGCGGAGACCGCGCGCTTGATCTTTATTGCGGTGTCGGGTTGTTTACGCTTCCCTTGGCCAGGAAGTTTTCGCAGGTGATCGGTGTTGAGGGAAACGGGCAGGCGATCGAATTTGCTAAACGCAACGCCGCGAATGCGCAGCTCGAAAACGTAAGCTTTGTGACCGAGGGCGTCGGCGAATTTCTCGCCGGCCATGAACTTGAGGGCACTGACTTTGTCCTTCTCGACCCACCGCGGACCGGTACCGAAAAGAATGTGATCGACATGATCGTAAAGCTTCGCCCGTGGCAGATCTCATACGTCGGCTGCGACCCGTCGATGCTGGCCCGCGATCTCCGGCGATTGATTGACGGCGGTTACGAGATCGGATCGATCACGGCGCTTGACCTCTTCCCGCAAACACATCATGTTGAAACGGTCGTCAGGCTAAGTCTGTCTTAAACAAAACTTTTTACAAGCATTATCGTTTAACTCATCGGACACAAACGTTTGAAAAATCGCAAGATAGTGAATTAGAATCATTTTATGGCAAAGAAAAAAGCAGACTCCGAAGGTGAATCGAACGCGGTTGCGAAAGGACATTTTGTTCGCTGCCGCTATTGCGGGCAGAAAAATGCAGTAAAACCCGATTACAAGAACAATTCGGCTAACTGCGGTAAATGTAAGATGCCTCTGTCGAACGAACCGCACAAAAAGTTCGCCGATCTATCGAAGCATGACTATATCCACCCGCTGGACAGCAAAGCGCTTGCGGCCTTGCGCGCGATCCCGGGCATTGACAGCGCTCTTCGCAAACTGCTGGAAGTGACAGGTGAATCGGCCCTTCGCGTCATGCTTTTGGCCGGAGCCGTACAGGTGACGCCAAAACAGTGCCCGGATATTCACGCCAAGCTGCAGATCGCATGCACAACGCTTGGTGTTGAAATGCCCGACCTGTTTATCCAGCAAAATCCGATCATGAACGCGTTTACATACGGATCGCAGCGACATGTCATCGTCCTTCATTCGGCCCTGCTCGAACGGCTAAGTGAAGACGAAACGCTGGCCGTCATCTCGCACGAGGTCGGACACATTCATGCCGAGCATGTTTTGTATCTAACGGCCGCTAAAATTCTTGAATTTCTAACAAATGCTTCCGTCGGACGGCTGCTGCCCGGTTCGGAAATCGTCAAATTTATCATCTCCGCAGGAATTGGCAGCGCTCTTCTAGCCTGGGCACGCCGGGCGGAGCTTTCCTGCGACCGCGCCGCCTTGCTCGTCACGCAAAACCCTGACGCCATCGGACGTACAATGATGAAGCTTGCCGGAGGCACGATGGCTTCAAAGGTGGACTACGAACTTTTCCTCCAACAGGGACGCGAATTTCAGAAGAACTATGACGAGNNGAGAAGCTGCTCGACAAGTTCTGGGCAACAATTATTAATGCCGGCATGTCACATCCTTTCCCCGTCTGGCGCGTGTCGGAGATCCTCGAATGGGTCGAAAGCGGCCAGTATGCGGATTTGATGAAGAAGGAGTGACAAATTCAGGATTACGGTGAATAGAATGCGAACGAGGAATTCGTGCTGATCGTCCTGACAACAACCCCAAACAGCGCGGAAGCCGAGAGTTTGGCCGAACGAATTGTGGCCANNGTGTTCAGATCATGCCGCGGATGACTTCGGTTTATTTCTGGGAGGGTGAGGTTCGGAACGAGACAGAACATCTGCTAATAATAAAGACCCTGCCGGAGAAGTATGACAAGCTTGAGGCCTTTATCAAGGCAAACCACAGCTATAGTGTACCGGAGATCGTCGCAATACGGTCCGAAAAGGTGTCGGACGAATATCTCAACTGGATGAAGGAATATTTAAATTAGGTCCTCGGCAGCAGCCTTCTCGCCTGCACTCGAGGTCTTGATAATAAAATCGACCGCATCCTTCGGCGAATCGGTGAGATGTATCAATCCAAGGTCTTCCTCGTTAATATTTTTCTCGTTGAGCATCGTGGAAGTGATCCACGACAAAAGTCCCCGCCAGTATTGCGATCCGAATAGCACAACCGGAAAATTGCGTATCTTGCGCGTCTGGATCAGCGTCAACGCCTCGAACAGCTCGTCCATCGTTCCAAAACCGCCGGGAAAGATAATGTATGCGTTGCTGTATTTGATGAACATAGTCTTGCGGACCATGAAATACTTAAATGTCAGCGATTTCGTCAGATACGGGTTAGGGATCTGTTCGAACGGCAATTCGATGTTGCAGCCGACGGACACTTTCCCGGACTCGAAAGCACCCTTGTTCGCCGCTTCCATTATTCCCGGGCCACCGCCGGTAATGATCTCAAAGCCGTATTCGGCAAGCAGACGCGAGGTTTCCAACGCCGCCGCGTACATCGGGTAGTCAGGGTGCGTGCGTGCCGAACCAAATATCGAAACGCCGCGGGTTATTGTGGCGAGATCGTCAAAGCCGCCGACAAATTCGCCCAAAATGCGGAAAACGCGCCACGAATCCGACGTTTTGAATTCGTCCTCCGGCGCAGGCGAACGGAGAAGAACCTCGTCGTCGGTCAATTGCCAGTAGGCAGGAATTTTCTCAAGCTCTTTTGCCTCCGCAACCGTCTTCGGCTCCGGCGGCTTTGCTTTGCCTTGTGCTTTTTTAGGTTTGTTAGCGTCTATTTCAGCCATCTTTCGATTTGGGATTTGGGATTTGGGATTTAGGATTGGAGATAAATCCGCAATCCGAATTCCCAAATCCGAAATCGCTAGACTCCCATGATATTGTACCCACAGTCGACGTAGATCGTCTCGCCCGTAATTCCGCTTGCGAGGTCGCTGACGAGAAAAAGTGCTGTGTTCCCGACCTCGCTCGCCTGCACATTTCGCTTTAGGGGCGACCTTTCAGCGACATAGCCCAACAAGGAGCCCATTCCTTTCACACCGCGGGCCGACAGCGTGTTGATCGGCCCCGCGCTTATGGCGTTGACGCGGATGTTTTGCTTACCGAGATCCGCCGCCAGGTATCGGGTGGAGGCCTCCAGAGCTGCCTTTGCGACGCCCATCACGTTATAATTCATCACCACCTTCTCGGCACCGTAATAGCTCATCGTCACAATACTCCCGCCGTCTTTCATTAGCGGCGAAGCGGCAAGAGCTACCTGCGTCAGTGAAAACGCGCTTATCTCAAGCGCGGTCGTGAAAGCCTCGCGCGTTGTCGTCACAAACTCGCCTTCGAGGGCTTCCTTCGGAGCGAACGCAATGGAATGAATGACGAAATCGAGCTTTCCGTATTTGCTGCCGACCGCCGCAAACGCGGCGTCGACCTCGGCCTGATTTGTGACATCACATGGAACAACCAGCGAATCCGGCAATTCACCCGCCAGCTTCTCAACGTTTTCCTTCAGCCGTTCGCCTTGAAAAGTAAACGCCATTTTTGCGCCGTGTTCGGCACATGCCGAAGCGCAGGCCCACGCGATCGAGCGCTTGTTCGCGACGCCAAATATTATTCCTACTTTATCTTTCAGCATAAATCTCTTGTCAGAACTCGGAGCGGTAGCGACGGGCCTCTTATTTCGCGGCAAGAAGGCTTAGTCGCTTACCACTCTCCTCCGGCAGGAGGCGAGCTTAGCACGACCTAATCGGTTACATATACTCTCTGTAGCGACTCAAAATCCATAAAGCGGATGTCGATATCAACCGGCGTTTCACCAAAGCGTTTTCGATTCAAGACCGAATGAAGCTGATCTTCATCCTCGGGTGTAAGCTGCGTAACGAGGACCATCATCAGCCTTAACTTCACTCGGACCTGCATTTCGCCCAATGTTTCCTTGACAAAAGCGATCTTCCTCATCATGGCATCTACCTTTTCCTGACGCATGTCCGGAGCGACCAGAAAGGCGACCTCGATGCAACTAATTACATCATTCTTGACCAGGACCGCGTCAAACGGTGCTTTGCCCAGCGTGACATGCCGCATCAGCGGCACATTTTCTTCCTGCTGTATCTGCCGCAATGCAAGGTCCTCAGCAACAATATAAGCGGACTGCAAGTCGCTGATCTGCCCGGATTCGACCTCGAGGATCTTTGAAAGCTCGAAAACCTCGATGTTTAGATTCTGACGCTGAATCTCCGGCAGGGCACTTTCCCAATCGATCCGCTTTTGATCCGTTGTTGCTAAACGCCTGCGTGATTGGACAATATTATTGACGGAAAACGTCGCGACGACAACTAGCGAAACAAGAAGTAATCCGACAAACAACCAATTTATTGTCGCGATCGCCAGTATCAAGCCGATAAGTAAACATGCCAAAGCGATCACCGACAGAACCACCGAGGAAACGGCCGATTCTCGCCGGGCAAATGTCTCAAGCGATGTTTCGATCTGTTTTGGCAATGTTTCCTATCGCGAGTTTTCTAGCCCGCCGTCGTCGATCTTTCAAACGGAATGTCGTCAAAATGTGTCATTTGTTTGAAATCGCGAAAGCGTTGATTGATCTCGGAATATTCCAAGGCATCGACACGTTCGGTACCGAATTTTTCGACGTTGAATGAGGCCATTACGGAACCGTACACCATGGCCCGTCGAAGTGTTTCGTTTGTAATTTCGTGTTGTGCCGCAAGATAACCCATAAAGCCGCCGGCAAACGAATCACCCGCACCGGTCGGGTCGAAAACGCTTTCGAGAGGATAAGCCGGAGCCACAAAATAGCCGTCCTTTGTAAACAGGGTAGCGCCATATTCACCGCGTTTGATAACGACGGCCTTGAGGCCGAGATCCATGATCGATCGGGCGGCCTTGTAAATGCTTGGTTCGTCGGTCAACTGGCGAGCTTCGGCGTCGTTGATGATTATGCAGTCGACGACCTTGATCGTATCGATCACCTCATCCTTCATCGACGAAATCCAGAAATTCATCGTGTCCATCGCGACGAATTCCGCGTCCCCGCATTGCTCTCGTACCTGCTTTTGCAGCGTCGGCAGGATGTTGGCGAGGAAGAGAAGTTTTGCATTTTTTGAATTATCCGAAAGTTTCGGGTCGAAGGTCTTAAATACGTTCAACTGCGTGTCAAGCGTGTGGGCCGTGTTCATATCGTAATCGTANNGTCGGGCACGACCTCGATATCGTCAATATTAACAAAATGACGTTGGAAAACCGCCCACTCCTCGTCGCCAAAATCACCGCCGACAACGCCGACCGCGTTGACCTGCGTGAAAAAGCTTGCCGATAGCCCGAAGTGCGTCGCCGCTCCGCCGAGAACTTTATAGCGTTTGCCAAAAGGCGTTTCAAGCGCGTCGAACGCGACCGATCCTACTACTGTTAATGACATTTGTTAAATGAATCTCCAAAAAAAAGATACAAACACTTAAACCGTTATTTTACACGCCAAGGCGGATTTTTGCGATTCAGCACGGTCGAAAAAGCTTGCGTTTCGGGTAGCTGAGTGGCTGTCTGGTAAGTGGGTAAATAAATGGTGGGCGGCTTGCGTTCTTCGCGGCCACTACCGTTCACCAATAGACTTGAAGGAGTTCAAAACGTTCAAAACCTCCTTTTGATCTTTCTCGTCAATATATCCTCCTTGGACTTGATATCCTACATCGCCGACGAGAAAAACTCGCGTGATGAAGTTTACGCCCTGAGCAGAAACGTATCTGAGCTCGGTGCCTGTAAACTTGCCGACCTCAAACCGATTTTCCGAGATCAGCTTGCCGTTCCCTCGGAAAATCCCTTTCCGTGCTCCCGACAGCATATCCTCGTAGGGCTGAGGCATCGGGCCGCCGTCCGGTCCGATCGAGGGAGAGTACAAGATTATGTAAACGGTTTTCTCAAACTTCCAGAAATATTGCTTTCCCGCGTCGATTCCTTTAGCTCTGGCTTTTTCTGATCCATAGTCCAAGGTTTGGACCGGCATGTGAGGTATCTCGACGGTAAATCCGCCCGGCTTGGATATAAAACGACCACCTTCAATGGCGACTCCAGATGGCTCAACGGGAGTCACAACGGGCAATGGAACCGGCTTTCGCGGATTGGTTTGGGAAAGCGAGCAATTGGCGAAAAGCCCGCAAATCGACAAAATAAACAACGCAAAGTTAACGTACTTCATTCTTTTGAGCACCTGCAATTGAAAAAGTTCTTTGTCCTATATAGCCTGTATTGTGTTTACACGCCAAGGCGGATTTTTTCGATTCTTGCCGGCGCGAAAAAGGCAGATCTTGTTGCCGTTAGGGTCTTTCAGGTAGGCCTGCCGCCAGAGCCAGGGGCGGTCGGACGGGTCTTCGTCGAACCCGAGGCCTTTCGATTTGAGCTCTTCGACCGTGTCGTCAAGGTTCTCGCATTCGAAGTACAGCACTATGTTGTTGGTGACAACCACGTCTTCGGCAATGTGGACGGAAAGCGTCGATTCGCCGTCGAGGCATTCAAGCCGGGCATATCGCGGCAGGGAATCAATGATTAGATTGAGGCCGAGTTTTTGAAAAAACTCGACCGTTTCGACAGGTATTTTTGTATAGATCGTGACCTGATTAAGGTTCATCGTTCGGAGTTCCTGCTTTTAGCAGGTTAATGCATGGGAATGCGCCAATTAAAGTTGGAATTCGAAACGGATTACTTGGCCGCCTGCAGTTCCTTCAAAACCTTTTCGGCTTCGTCCTTATATTGGCTTTGAGGGTTTTTTTCAAGCATCAGCGAAAGATATGCGGTGGCATCTTCCCGGAGCTTTTCCGGTGCAAATTTTTCCTTCTCTTTGTCCAATTTGAGATTGACCTTCTGCTTACCTTCGTTTTTCGACAGGTAATAGCTGCTCATCCCGGCAAGGTATAGAAATTCTTCGATCTTCGAGAATGTCGGGTAAGCCGCGAACGTCTCTTCGAAACGCAAGACGACGCCTTTGTAAGCCTTTTTCAGCCGAAATGCCTGCCAGGCCACGTCCAGATTGTGCTTTGCGTCTTGTTCGAGAATAGGATCTTTATCGATCGCAGGCGTCACATTGCGTTGGGCGAAAGCCGGAATATTCAAAATAGTTAATATCGCGAATGTGAACGACAAAGACAAGATTACTTTTTTCATGATAACTTAAAGATGTTCGAAAGCTGCGGAAAGTTGGTTTGGAGTTCCTACTTTAGCCGGCAATTGCCGAGGCGAGGCCGCCTAAAGGCGGAACTCCAAGCCTATTTCGGCGCGTATTTCCCGATTATCGCCCCAAGCCTTTTCGCCGTCTCCGCCGGCCAGTGATCGGGGGCGGTAAAGATCGCATTTTTGATCGCGTCCCGGTATTGATTTGGTGTTTCCTTGGCGGCAACGCGTATTACGGCGTCCTTTAATACCAACTGGGCGTTGCGGACATTCTTGTTCAGATATTCGATGACCATATCGACGGTCACGTCGTCGTGGCCCTCGTACCAGCAGTCGTAATCGGTGACGAGGGCGAGCGTGGCATAGGCGATCTCAGCTTCGCGGGCAAGTTTGGCTTCCTGCAGGTTCGTCATCCCGATGATATCCATTCCCCATTGGCGATAGACATTCGACTCCGCTTTCGTCGAAAACGCCGGGCCCTCCATGCAAATGTATGTTCCGCCGCGATGTGTCGTCACACCCACCGTTTTGCATGATTCTTCAAGAATGTCGCCAAGTTCACTGCAAACGGGGTGCGCAAAAGTCACATGCCCGACAATTCCTTCGCCAAAAAACGTTGATTCCTTAGCACGGGCCTGCGTCCGGTCGAAAAACTGGTCAGGGATAACCATATCGGTCGGAGCGTATTTTTCCTGCAAGGAACCGACCGCGGAAACCGACAAAATATACTCTATCCCGAGCATTTTCATCGCGCAAATATTGGCCCGGTAGGGAACTTCGGTTGGCAAGAACTTGTGTCCGCGCGCATGACGCGGCAAAAAAGCTACCTTCACGCCCTCCAATTCGCCAACGATAAATGCATCCGACGGCTTGCCAAACGGCGTGTCGACCACGATCTCCCTCACATTGTGCAGCTCCGACATCTGATAAAGCCCGCTGCCGCCGATGATTCCGATGGTTACTCTTTCCATTTACTTACGCTTGCAGCCGCCTTTGCTCAAGATGTCTGAGACGAACTTGCCGACCTCGCCGNNCCGAGAAATTCGTTCTTCGCTTTTGGTTGTTCTTTGAGCATAGACTCGTAAAGTCTTGAAACGCTTTCCAGTCCGCCTTGATAGACTGCCTTTTCGTCATTCGCTTTGCCCGGGTTCTCAATAATGAACGCACCCATGCCATACGTAAACTGTCCCGTCATTTCCGAAGCATATTTATATTTGTCACCGACGTTGAGAAAATCACTGCACAAAGTTACCGAGACGTCCGGGGCCTCGATAAGCCAAAACAGCAGAGACGNNGACCGAATCTTCTTCGCATTTTTATTGAACGGATCTTGTTCAAGAAGGCGCGTTCCTTTGACAAATGTCGCCTTTTCTTCGGCTGTCGACGTTTTCTTTTCCTGCGCAAAACTGATCTGTGTGGCTAATCCGATGGCCAACAAGGTAAATAGAATGGTTAACTTCTTCATATTTGTTTTCTGAGTCTTATTTTTTTATTCAACTGCCCACCGGCCTTTTTGGTTCGGGAATTTCACGGCCGAGTGTTTTCGCTGTCTCTATCCATTCCCGAATAATTACCTTGGCGTTCGCGAGCGCTTCTTCGTATGTCGCTCCATCAGCCATGCACCCAGGTAGTTCCGGCACTTCGGCGATAAATGCTTCGTCGTCCGCACTCTCGTAGATAATGATTTCGTATTTACTCATCGACTACCCATAGCAAGTTGATTTCGAGATCATACGCATCAAGTATTTAAAGAATGCGAGGGACGACTCCGAAGTCGCCCCTCAATCCAAGCTAAATTCAAAAAAAGAAAAAACGCGGTTTCTACTTGCCTTTCTTCGGAACCGGTTTAACGTCTATCTTCTTCGGTGGCCCAGATGGCGGAAGCGGCTGACCATCCGGAGACATCGGCGGCATCTGATTCTGTTGTTGCTGTTTCTTCATCAACTCCTGGATCTGCTCTTCCGAAACTTCAGGAACGGTAAAGTCTTCCGGCACCTGAACGTTATTTTCCTTTACAATATCTTCGAGCACCTGCTTTTCTTTTTCCGTTTCAAGCTTGTTTCGCACATAAGCTTTTACCGGCATTTCCCTCCCTTCGGGATCGGCCGGGTCTTTGTAGGTGGTTGAAAAAAGAATATGCCTGACGTCGTAAGTCTCTGCCGGCTGTCCAGCCGCGTCTTTGCCTTCGCCCTTCTTTTCCAGTTTGATGATGTGATACCCGAAATCGGACTCGACGAGATTCGGTGAAACCTGGCCTGGTTCAAGCGCAAGGGCTGCTTCTTCGAACGGCTTGACCATTTTGCCTTTCGTTACGTCCTTGTAAATTCCACCTTGTGCAACGCCTTTCGGGTCCTTATTACCCGGATCTTCTGAAAACTCGTTTGCTAACGCAGCAAAATCCTCGCCTGCCTTTGCCCGGTTCAAAACTTCTTCCGCCTTGGCTCTCTTTTCCGCATTGTTCAGTTCTGGGTGTTCCGAGACGTATTTCGCTATGTCTTCGTCGGTAACCTTCACCTTATCCGTCAATTTCTCAGAATAGAGTTTTGCCAAAAACTGAGCCTGCTGCAGTTTAATCTGAAGATTTGTCTTTTCGACGAACTCCTTCGAAAGCTCACCTGAGCTTGCCTTGTCTTCATACTCTTTTTCGTAGATCTCGATTTTCGCGAAAAAATCCCGTGCCTGGGTTTTTTCTTCTTCAGTGACCTCGCGATCCTTCATTTGAGGATTGTTGCTTTTGAGGACGTTTATCTTGGAATCGAGAAACTTTTGAAATGCCACTTCATGATCTTCCTCACCCATGCCCATTTTGTCCTTGAGCGAGGCGAAAAAGCCCTTTGCCGGCTGTTCGCCCGGTCCCCAAAATTCCTTGACCTGATCTTCGGTGATGAAACCGAATGGCGGCATCGGCCCCTTGTCCTTGTTGATCTCCTTATCATAGTTGACAGCGACAACTTCGGCGCGGATGTTTTCAAGCTCCTGCCGGTTGTTCGGATCGTTCGTAAGGCCCTCTTTCTGCGCCTGGCTGGCGAAAGCGAGCAGCTGCTTTAGATTATCGAGCTGCTGCTTTTTCATCTCTGGATCTTGCGAAAACCGCTTCAACGCCATAGGATTGATTTTCGCCAGATCGGACAATAGCAGTTCAACCTCCTCCTTACTTATACTGTTGAACGATCCCGCGATATGGCTGCTGCCGCCAACCTTGTTTTTCCAAACGACAAGCCCTGCTCCTATTCCGAGGATGACCAACAATAAGATCAGTCCTTTTGTTAAATTACTCAATTTCAAAATCCTCACTTGTGATAAATCGTTTCTGATACCTTCCGCAAAAATGCCAAACAGGCATAATAGCAAAGTCTGTCCAAAACAGCTAGGCTAATTCGCTTTATTCAATGTCGGCCTGGAGTCCTAACGTTTCGTCTGCACCAATTCCAGCAAAACGCCGTTTGCCGCACTCGGATGGACAAACGCTACCAGGCAACCTTCCGCACCGATCCGCGGCATTTCATCGATTAAACGCATGTCCTGCGACTTTAGTTTCGTGAGCAACGCTTCGATGTCCTCGACCTCAACCGCGACATGATGAATCCCGCCACCTCGCTTCTCAAGAAATTTCGATATCGGCGAATCATCGCTTGTCGGTTCCAATAGTTCGATGCGGCTTTCGCCAAGCGGCAACATCGCAACCCGAACCTTTTGATCTTCGATAACTTCGGTATGGACATTCTCCAATCCCAGAGCATCGCCCCAGAATTTTAGAGATTCTTCAATACCTTTTGTTGCAATGCCGAGATGGTTTATTTTCATTTCAGAAGCCCTCTTAAGTCTTCGGGACTTAGACCTGCTCCATGCAAGATACTCTTCAAAACTTTAGGATGGAGAATCTTTCCTGCGTGGAACGGCACGGTTGCTCTGGCCCCATCCCCGTTTTTATAAATTCTGTGACTGCCGCTTTGTCTGGTCAGAACAAAGCCGCTCTTTTCCAATACTTTGATAATTTCGCTGGCAGTTACTCGCGGAAGTTTTTCACTCATAAGGCCAGTTCCATGTGTGTCAAACTAACCGCCTGCGGCTGAGGCACCTCTTCTCCCGATTCGATCCTATCCGAAACGTGGAGTGAGATGGCGTCTTTTATGTTCTCAATTACTTCTTCATAAGTATCGCCTTGTGTAAAACAGCCCTGAAGCTCGTTGCATGAAGCAAAATACCCGTCCACATCCTTTTCTACAATCACTGAAAAATGATAATTTTTCATTTGTTTCCTCACTGGTTTGAGAAACTCAAACCTCTATGATTTGAATTTGGTCATTGCCGATATAGTCAATGTGAAAAAACTTGGCGAATTCTGTAACTTCTTCAAGCGTTTCGTCAGTATGCCATGTTGTAACCATAAAGAAATCTCGCTCGTCTCCAAACAGCCCAACGAAAAGCTCATCCATTAATGTCATGCCAAAGTTCACAGTCTTTTCCAACCGCACAAAAAAGAAGGACTTTATCGTCGATAAGCAGATTCAAGAGTGAATCGTGCTCAGCCGAATAACCTGTTTTCGAATATAGTATGACTTTTTTGGTAAAATCATTCATTATCGATTCTTGCTAGTTAATATTTCCTCAACAGCCGAGTAAGGGTCGATCTTTTTCTTCGCGATTTCTCTTGCGATCTCGTCCAACCACTCGGCAGCGCCGTTCGAGTTCAAGAGATCGGCAAGCAGCCGTTCTTGCAAAAGCTCCAATAACTGCCATTTTGCGATCGCCTTTTTTCGTTCAAGGCTCGCGTCACCCTGCTTTTGAAACACATTGTAGCTTTCGATGGCTGCCGAAAGGCCTTCGATGCCTTTATTTTCGGTCGCTATCGTCTTAACGATCGGCGGGTTCCAGAAGTCCGGACGGTGGGCTAAACTGAGGAGCGATTCCAGCTCCTTTTGGGTTCTCAGGACACCTTCGCGGTCGGCTTTATTAATAACGAAAACATCACCGATCTCCATAATTCCGGCCTTAATGGCCTGAATATCGTCTCCCATCCCGGGAACCAGAACGACAACCGACACATCCGCGGTTTTTACGATTTCAACCTCGTCCTGGCCGACACCGACCGTTTCGACTATCACCTTATCGAATCCGGCCGCGTCCAAGATCGCTACTGCATCGACCGTCGCCCGCGAAAGCCCGCCTAGATTACCGCGAGTCGCCATCGAGCGAATAAAGACATTCTTGTCCAACCCGAGCGTTGCCATGCGGATCCGGTCGCCGAGGATCGCACCGCCCGAAAACGGGCTCGACGGATCGACGCAAATGATGCCGACTCTGGAGCCGTTGTCTTTATAATACAGTGCTAGTTTGTCAACGAGCGATGATTTGCCCACACCTGGAGCACCCGTGATGCCTATGATTAAAGCCCTTCCGGTTTTCGGGAAAACAGCTTTCATCAGTGCTGCTGTGTCTGTGGCGCCGCTTTCTACCGATGTGATCGCACGTGCTATTGATCGCGGCTCCCCAGCGAAAAGTCTGTCGACTGGCACACTCATAATACTCGAGAAAATTCAAACCGTAATTCTCTCATTTTTCTGCCTAAAAGCAAAAAATGACGAGCCACCTGCTTGACCCGTCATTTTGTCTCTCTAATTTTGGATTATCAGCTACATCTGCCCTTCATCCGCCGATGGGCCGTAAATCGAGGGAACCGGAATGTCATTCAATCGCAGATAAACAGTAAGTTGTCCGCGGTGATGAACGATGTGGTTCATAACAAACGAACGCATCACAGCGACCTTCGGCATTGTGAAATAAACTGTCTCGCCGTTTCGCATGGTCCAGTTTTCCATGAATACTTCATCCGGAGTGTTTCTAAGCGTGTCTATCGCCTCGGTGACGTTCTTGTCGAGATATTCGACAAGATCTTCATTCGTTTTCGGTTCGAGAGGCTTGTAGTCGAATTTTGAGAAGTCCAACTCGGGTTGCTGAAGGGTTGCAGGCGTCCAGCCGAACATCTCCGCGATGTGCGAGGCAAGTCTCGAAAAGGTCATCGACTTTTCGTGCGGTTTCCAATCGAATTTTTCGGCGGGCACGCGTTCCAGGCACTTTCTGGCCGTCGCGGCCTCGTGTTCCAATTCGGCGATAAAGGCTGAAGCGATATTGTTTGAACTAACAGCGGCACTTGAACTCATAAAAAATATCTCCTTAAATTTGATTTGTTGTCAGGCTGACCATAGTAGCAAAACTGTTGCGTAGATGCAACGCGGGTAACACACAAATGTTGCACTGTATTAGCAAGAAGCGTCGGTATCGAAATTCTATGCCCGCAGCAAGTGTTTTGCAATCACCATTCGCTGTATTTCCGATGTGCCTTCGCCGATGGTGCAAAGTTTCGAATCGCGCCAGTATTTCTCAGCCGGATAATCTTTTGTATAGCCGTAGCCGCCGTGGATTTGCACCGATTCCTCAGACACGCGAACGGCAGTTTCGGACGCAAACACCTTTGCCATCGCCGATTTCTGTGTCACCGGTTTGCCGGCGTCCTTCATTGCTGCGGCCTGTTGGGTTAGCAGCCTTGCGCATTCGATTTGCGTGGCCATGTCGGCGAGCTTGAACTGGATTGCTTGGAATTCGGAGATCGGCTTACCAAACTGCTGGCGTCCTTTCGCGTATTTTATTGCTGCCTCATATGCGCCCTGAGCGATTCCGACAGAGAGTGCGGCAATCGAGATGCGCCCACCGTCGAGCACATGCATCGCCTGCAAAAATCCTTCGCCCTCATTGCCTAGACGGTTTTCGTCCGGCACATAACAATCTTCGAATACTACCGATGCCGTTTCCGAAGCCCGCATACCGACCTTGTTTTCCTTTTTGTCGGAACGGAAACCTTCCATTGACTTGTCGAAAATGAAAGCGGAAATTCCGCGATTTCCTTTTTCTTTCTCCGTAACCGCGACCGCAACAAGTGTTTCGCAAACGATCGCATTGGTGATGAAATTCTTTGAACCGTTGACATTCCAGCCGCCATTCGAGCGGACGGCGCTGGTCCGGGTTCCGGCTGAATCCGATCCGGCTTGCGATTCGGTCAGCCCCCAGGCTCCGAACGACTCGCCTTTCGCCAGCGGTACCAAATATTTTTGTTTTTGGTCCTCGCTGCCGAACGTGTAAATGTGGTTCGAACACAAGGAGTTGTGAGCGGCAACGGAAAGGCCAACCGAGCCGCAAACACGCCCAAGCTCTTCGATGATCGTCGCGTATTCGACATAACCCATTCCAGCTCCACCGTATTGTTCTGGAAAAAGCACACCCAAAAGTCCCAGCTCAGCGAGCTTCGGCCGTAGCTCGACCGGAAAATGCTGGGCCTCGTCCCATTCCATCACATGCGGGCGAATCTCGCTTTCGGCAAACTCACGGACGCTGAATTTTATCTGCTGTTGCTCTTCGTTAAGCTCAAAGTTCATAATCACTTAGTATAAACAAACATTATACTATCATAATTTGGTGTGTTCCAAACACCCTTCTTTTGGGTTTCAATATTTGTTCGGTAAACTTAGCTTTGTTATGGATTGGAAAGCCAATATTCTGACAACCGATCAGCAGGTTGGAGCCTTGCTGGGAACAATTAAGAGAATCGCCGTTCTTGGGATCAAGCCGGAAACGCATTGTGCACAACCCGCGTTTTATGTGCCGAAATACATGGCTGATGCGGGTTATGAGATAATTCCCGTTCCCGTTTATTATCCTGAGGTGACCGAGATATTGGGTCAAAAAGTTTACAGAAGTTTGACGGACGTTCCCGGCGAGATAGACATGGTCAATGTCTTCAGGCGCGCGAATGACATCCGCAAGCATACCATCGAGATTCTTGGGAAGAAGCCGGCGTCGGTTTGGTTTCAGCTTGGCATCAGGAACGATGATGCCGCGGAAGCCTTTGCAAGGGCAGGAATAAAGGTTGTGCAGGATCTGTGCCTGATGGTAGAGCACCGCACACTTGTCAAATAGCTAGTAAATACGCCGTTTGGGCTTTTTCGCTTTGGTGACCCGGGTCGGGCGTCGTGGTTTGCCGATAGGAGCATATATTAGAGAGACACGTTCCAGTTTCGCTGCCGGCTTTTTGAATTCGAGCAAACTCTTGACCTCATCCTCATCCAGCTTTCTCGCCGTTCCCGCTAGCGAATTATTATCGCGAATATTGCCGATCGCGATCCTTCGAAGCTTTACTACCGAATGGCCGATGGAATCGAACATTTTGCGTATCTGCTGGTTGTGGCCTTCATGTAAGGTCACTTCGTACCAGCCGTTCTTATCGGTTGCCTGAAGCTCCTGTATCTCGGCCGGAGCGGTCTTGAAGCCGTCTTCTAAACGAACGCCGCGCCTCAGTTTGATGATCGCCACAGCCGTCGGCAAGCCTTTAACCTTCACTTCGTAAACCTTCGGAATTTTCTTCGACGAGGCAACGGCGTTGGTGAAATCGCCGTCATTGGTGAGTATTATCAACCCTTCGGTATTGTAATCGAGCCGACCGACTGGGTGGAGCTTGCCGTAGCCCTTTACGAGATCGGTGACAAGTTTTCTCCCTTCTGGATCGGAAGCACTAGATAAATAGCCCTTCGGTTTATTCAAAAGGATGTATATCTTTTCCCGTCTTTCAAGACTTGGGTTGATGAGCTTTCCGGCAACCTTGATGTGATCGGTTTCCGGGTCTGCTTTTGTGCCCAGCACTGTAACGATTTTCCCGTTAACGGTTACATTGCCTGAAGCGATCAATTCTTCAGCGTGCCGCCGTGAAGCGACACCTGCCTGAGCGATGAGTTTTTGCAATCTTTCCTGCATTTGATCCGTTTACCTTCCAATCTCTCGTGCTAAAAATAGGGATTGGCCATTATGCTTTCGATAGTGCCTTGCGGCATGTCGTCCAGCGTTCGGACGAACTCGCGCATCAGTCTAAAGCTATTGGGAATATATTCGTCGGGAACGTCATTCGCCCGCTCGACAAATACCTTCATCTGCTTTGCCGCCAGGACGGCGGCGACATGCGTTTTTGCCATCAATTGGTCGTGTGAATCCGGCGTAAAAGCGATGCCGTTCGGGTCGGTGGATATTATTTTGGAAACTTTGGAAAAGCCTGAAAGAAATTCGCTCTCGTTTTCACCTAATGGGCTTCGACGATCCGTCTCTTCTGAAAAAGTTCTTGTAACAATCGCATTGCGTTTATCGGCCGGTGTCCGCTGGCCGAAAAGCGGATGGAGACAGGTGACGTTTGCGGTGTATTTGAGGATCATGTCAGTGCTCGGCCTCTGAACACTACAAACATTGATCAGATGTTTCCCCCTATTCGCCGAAGCAACACTGTCATATGCCGAAATCGGAACCGCTAAAATCACGCTGTCTGCTTTTTCGTCAATTTCGAATAGCGGAGCCAGCAATTCATTTAGGAATGTTCCAAAAGCACCGTCTCCGATAATTTTTATCTTCATGGCTGAATTCGTAAAGTCCAATACAGGAGAGCTAACTCACGAGGTCCTCGAAGTCTTCGATGCTTGGCAATTCGGTCAGGTCCNNAAATCCCTTGACGTGCCGTACTGCATCGGTCGTCCGACGGTCTCCTTGTGGCCTTTTGTAACTATCAGCCGTTTTTCGAGCAGGGTCTTTATTGCGGAGGCCGATTGAACACCGCGGATCTCAAGAATTTCGGGAACTGTGACCGGCTGTTTGTACGCAATGACGGCAAGCGTTTCCNNGTTCCAATGAGGCGAGCGAAAGTTTTGCTGAAGGCCGTGTTTTTAGGAACTGGCGGACTTCTTCGTGATATTCGGTGCGTGTCGAGATCTGCCAGCCGCCGGCGATCGCACGCAGTTGCAGACCGCTTTCCCGCTCTTCGTACTGGCTTTTAAGCGATTCAACAGCGGCCTCGACAGCTTCGCGGTCTTCATCCAGAATCTCAGCCAGCAGTTTCGTCGGGATCGGCTCGTCTGCGACGAAGATCAACGCCTCNNCTCGACAATTGCGGCGAGCCTTGCTTCACTTCGTTTTTCCTTTGCTTCGGCGGCCTGTTCCATCTTTAAACCTTCTTCAAAATGATATCGCCAAACGTCTTTCGCTGCATCAATTTAACGGCCTCGGTCCGCACAATTTCAAGCACGGCCATGAACGCAGTGACCAATTCGCGTTTTGTATGCAACTCTTCAAAAAAACTGACCAGATTCAGTTCCAACTCTTCAAAAATACGGTGTTTCAGATCTCTGATCATGTCCGCAAGCGAGATCTCTTCGCGGTGTATCTCCATCGTAACTATTTCCTTATGCCGGACGAGTATCTTCTCGAATACTGTTAGCAGGTCAAAAACCGTTGCGTTTATCTCTGCGTTGTTCTCGTCCGAATCTAGCTTGCCGCGTGGAAATACGGCTTGTTCGATCGTCGTCCGTTCATAAAGCATTTCGGCGGCAGACTTGAATTTTTCGTATTCGAGCAGCCGGTCCACCAGCTCTTTTCGCGGATCTCCGATCTCATCTTCGGTTTCCGCGGAAGCCTCACGCGGCAACAGCATTTTCGACTTGATCTCTATCAGCGTCGCCGCCATCACCAGAAAATCGGCAGCCACGGAGATATCCAAGCGCTTCATCAGCCGGATATAACGCACGTATTCGTCGGTTATCTTGGCAATCGGTATGTCAAAGATGTTCGCCTGCTCCTGCCTGATCAGGAACAGGAGGAGATCGAGCGGGCCGGCGAATTCGCCCATCTCCAGCCGCAACTCGTCACCGGAACCGGCGGCGATCTGCGCGGTTTCGGTGTTAAAGTCGAAGCTGAATTGTTCGGGCTGTTCCATTTAGAAAAGTTTATCGCAAAGCCGCAAAGAAGCTAAGGCGGGAAGGGTTAGCCAACGGTCTGATTACCTTGTATTGTTTCACTTGCGTCATTGCGGCTCTGCGTCTTGGCGTTAAAATCTGTCTTCAAACGTATTTTGTCTCCCGCAAATAAATAATGTAATCGATCTTCGGCGGCTCGAATCCTTCTTCCCGCAACTTCAACATGATATTTCCGCGATGCGTCGAAGAGTGGATCAGAACATGCGACAGCATTTCGCGGAAAGTGTTTTCGTATGGAACGCCCTCACTCGTTTTGTATTTGACATAAAGTCCGATTGCCTCATCGTCAAAACGCTTCAAGAGCATTTCATATTGCCCCGCAATCTCTTTAGCCAGAGCCGAACATTCCTGAATCGTCATCGCAGGCCAAAAATCGAAGCCAGCCGAATCCTTGCCGTACAAGCGCTCGAAATACTCTTTCTCCGTAATCAGGAGATGGGCCAATATCTCCAAAGATCGTTTCGATTGGTTTTCCTTTAGCGATACGATCATCCGGCGGTTGGCCCAGTCGTTATATTCAAAAAGCTGCCTGAGATGATCGACAGAGTACATCGTGTTTGGCGTTCCTTGAAGTCGCGTTACGGGCGGAAACGCGACCGTTAGGGAGCGTGCATACGGACCTGAGTTTAGAAGCAGCCGCGCACGTATGCACGCTCGTTCACACTCGCGTTTCCGCCCGTAAGGCCGAACTTCCGGGCCCCGAACTAGGCTGCCGCATATTTCTGAAGGTGTTCCAGCGGAATGACCTTCAGGACCGATTCGTGGCAAGCCTCCAGGATCACCCGCGGAGCCATTCCGGCCTCGAACGCCTCACGCCACCGCAGCATGCAAAGACACCACCTGTCGCCGTCATTCACGCCCGGAAAAGCATATTGCGGCATCGGCGTCGAAAGATCGTTCCCGACGGCTTTTGAATAGGCAAGAAATTCATCGGTGGCGACTATGCAGACGGTGTGCCGGCCAGTGTCGTCTACACCTGTCCGGCAATAGCCATCGCGGTAAAACCCGGTCATCGGATCGGTGCAGCATGATTTCAGCTCGCCGCCGAGGACATTTTTCGGTTTTGGCTGGTAGCCGTTACCATTTCCGTTCGTATAGCTCATATCTATGCGTCTAATTTAGCACGGGAACCACCTATCCGTCCCGCTTGTCCCAAGCTAGTCACAAGGTTTTGGGACAGGCAAGTCCTTGACACGATTAGACTTGGCCAGTGCTATCCTAATTTTTTTTACAAAAAGATTTTCAAGATCTCTTCAAGGCCGATTCCGACAGCCCCAGCCGGCAAATAGCTGAGGACATTGTACTTAATCAGGATCGGTTCCTGGCCGGCAACTAATATGCTCGGATTCTGCCGTGGGACAACGTTTGGAGCTTTTCAAAGAACAACTCTGCTCGGATCGCCTCCAGAGACAGCAGGGAGAGTTCCTGCGGTGCAACAGTGTACCATAAACAGGACGTTATGAGAAATTTTTTAGCTATCACTGAGAGAGGAGTTCGAGGGCTCGTTCGATGGGGCGGGCGATGACTGCTTTGTCACCGACTTCGACTATAGGGCGGTTGAGCAGGCCTGGGTTGGCTACGATCGCCGAGATGATTTTGTCTTCCGGGGATCTTTCGGTCAGCGAGAGTTCCTTGAACTGCGGCTCTTTTCTGCGGAGGAGATCGAAAGCCGGAATGCCGAGCTTTTTTAAGAGGGCCTTTAGCTGAGCGGCGTCGAGCGGATCGATGAAATAATTGACTTTGTCGTAATCAATGCCGTTTTCACGAAACAGCTTAGCCAGATTCCGGCAAGTCGTTCAGGTAGGTTTTTCGTAAACGATTATCTTCATATACGCGCCATTTTACCACCGAACGAGCGGGTGACACCGCTCGACCGGATATCGAACCGATAAGGATGAGCGTTTCAAACCTTCGGAAGGCCTGCGGCGAAATTTTCCACGAACACGGGACACGTCTGAAGGACCGCGTCGGTGTCCTTGCCGCCCGATTTCTTAAAGACCGCGCAAACACCATACCCTTTGACGCGATCGGTGGTCGTGGAAACGTGTTCGCCGTCGGCATCGGTGGTCTCGGTCTCCTGAACGCGAAATATCACCGGCCCGCATTTCGGACAGTCGAAACGCCTTGACTGCGTAGTTGTTCTAACTGGCATTTGCAAATAAGTATACCAATTCGCGCCGAATATCTCGATGCCTGCAGATCGTTCGACACTTGGGCTCAGTAGCCGGATCGAGAACTCCCGGCTCGGCCACATGCAAACGGAGTTCAAGTTCCCTTGCGTGTGCG
>DLHV01000025.1:0-124 GCA_002483395.1 Chloracidobacterium sp. UBA7659
TTTTTCTAACTCGTCATCACTATTGGAATCCCCGACCGGCTCGAACTGGTCACAATCTGTGACCAGTTCAATCTCCACGCTCCCAACTTTTTCACCTTTCCACTTTTTCACTTTTTCACTCTAA
>DLHV01000025.1:224-21016 GCA_002483395.1 Chloracidobacterium sp. UBA7659
TTTTCGGCTCCGGCGACAATGACTTTGCCAACGTGCTGGCGGCCGTTTTCGCCCCAGTACCACATAAAGAACGGGTGCGCTCCGTGGTAGGCGTTGCCGCGGCGGTACATTTCGATGTAGGCCGGGTTTGTCGCGAATTCGCGCTCGTATTTTTCGCGAAGGTAAAAGGCGTCACGAGATTCGGGCAGCAGCCGGTGGAAGAACTCGATGTACGACGGGTGAAAATTATGGTCGAACTCGTCAAAGCACGGATGCGTTATCACCATCACGCCCCCTTTCCGCAGCAGCGGCTTGTTCCGGTACATATTAAAGTGGTACCCGAGCGCCATCACCTGCACCAGCAGCGGGTTCAGGGCCGAATAGACGTTGTACGGCGAGATGTCTGGGATGCCTGAGATCAAAATATCGCATTGGCCCTTGACCGGAATTTCGTACTGCCGGTAGTTCATTTCGAGGATATTGTCATGCACCGGATCGGTCTTTCCCGCGTAACATGCGATCAATTCGTATTGAGCCGGTATGGCATGAAGCATCTTGCGTCGTGCACCGCGAGGCAGCTTCGAAAATGTGCGTTTCATCGCTTCCCATTTCATCCTGTCCATAAACGAGAATTCATCCTCGTTTCGCGTCAGAATGTCATAGCCCTCCGGTNNGGAACATCTTGTTGTTCAGGGCCGTCTCGATATGGAAGACCTTGCAGTTCTCATCGACCAATTTCCCAAGCCGGATGACCTTGTGATTCAGCTCCGAAGCCGGCGGGTCCATGTACGAATGCGAATCGCGGATCGTCTGCGGCTCATGATGGGCCCGCAAAGATTCGTAATCGCACAACCCCACCGCCACCGACTTATGCCCGCCGTCCATCGGGACAAGGTTGATGTTCAGATAGATCAGCAGATCGCTCTCGATCGCTCGTTTGTTAACCCGCAGCGGCTCGTTGTGCCGCGTGTGCCCGAGCGTGACCAGGCCATCGTCGTCCTCGGCGTCGTGATTGTAGTAGCGGTCGGGGTAAAATTCGTCGAAGATCTTTGACCCGACCATCCGCTTCATTTCCCACTCGGTCATTTTGCGGTGCAGCGAATTCGCAATTATCAAATGAATGTCATCCACGCCGTTCGCCGCACACATATCCAGCACGACCTCAAGCATCGTCTGCCGCATGTCCGGCAATGCCATCGGCGGCAGCGGCAGCGAGATGTCGTCCATCGCGATCGTCACCCGCATCCCCGGCTCGAGCAGCGCATACAGCGGCTCCATCTCGAGCGGATGATTTATCGCATAACGGATCGCCGCCTCACGATTCGGCAAGCCCTTGATCGGCGGATTCGGATAAATAACCCGCGTGCCGATAGGGATGTCCTCAAGAATAAAATCCTCCCCATTCGGCATAATCCTCGGCGCCGAGTCCTTGTCGATATATACGATCGATTCGTGTGTTTTTCTGCGTAGTTGTAAGGCCATATCCGTTAATTAGATTTTTCGGAGCGCGTTAGTTAGACAATGCTGTGTAGTGACGACATCACTATCCGCCGGATTTACACAAACGTCATAGAGCTCTGCAAATCCGCTACTTAAACTTATCCATATCTCGACATCTATTCGCTTTGATCCGGTTCCCAATGAGCGGTACACAAAATACATGTTCCTTATCGCATCCGGATTGACGCCGCCCTCACGCGATTTGACGAATCGCATTTCTGGGTCAGCTTCTCGCATCAGTACGACCAATCGGTTGGCTCGGTCAATAAATTCAGACTTTGGAGTAAGCGATTTTGCTGAGTTGTTTAGACCTTCATAAATTCTCTCGAAATCATTGCTTTGCAAAAGTGATTCGGTAGTCGCTGAGATCTTCTCTGATCTTTCCTTGTAATAGCTTGCACAGGCCGCAGTGGCAACCCCTAAAACTAAGACGAGTGTGTATCTAAGAAGCGTCGCCATCATTTCAAATCCAAAACCGCCCAATCGTGCTGTAACGCCGTTTGTTTTAATCGAAAATCCGGACACACCGCGACCGGATGACCAACGATAGAAAGCATCGGCAGGTCGGAGATCGAGTCCGAGTAGGCGTACGATTCCGAAAGGTTGATACTCTCCCGCTCCGCGTATTCGCGTATCCATTTCGCCTTCGTCGCCGACGCCATCACGGGCGGCAATACGCGTCCCGTAGCATAGCCGTTCACGAACTCAAGCCGGTTCGCGACGTAATCATCGATCTCGAGGTGCTTCATCAGGCGCTCGATGGTGAAATCGAGAGCGCCGGTCAGCACTACCTGACGTTGGCCTATTTTTTTACCGGCAGAAATCAATTCGGGTGTTCCATCGAAGATCGCCGGTTTCAAAACCTCGTCGAACAATTCATCTGAAAAATATCGCAGACGGTCCTGTGAAAAGCCGGAATAGCTCTTAAAAAATACTTCGTTAAATACATTACGCGAATAAAGGTCTGTTAAACCAAAGAACGGCAGCTTCGCCAGCGTGCCGACGCTTTTCTTCGCGGTTTGCCACAAACCTTGCTGGCGTGTCGCGTAGAATCCGAGCGTATGCACCAGGTTGGTGGAAACCAATGTGCCCTCCAAATCGTAAAAAGCCGCGGCCTGGCAGTTATCATTCATGATGAAATTATGCTATTTTAGCTGCACTTCAATCGGTTAATTTGAAAAGTAACACGATATTATCATGTGCCGGTGTTTTTGCTCTATGGAAAAGCAGAATCTTTACATTTTAATTACATTTGTAATTACATTGTGGCTACTGCCTTCGTGCGCGTCACGGGTCGAAACAGAAGCCGCAGTCGCGGAGATTGATCCCGCGGTGTTGGCGAAAGGACTTTCAGATTCCGAAAACCTTTTCAAACAGCGCGCGGACGTAGACAAGTTACGTGAGGCTGTAGACATACTAAAGAAACTTCGCAACCCCGACCGGCGGAATTACGAAGTCGAGTGGAAATTTGCCAAGTACAACTACTTTTTGGGCAAGCAGATCGGTGTTGAAAGCGAGAGCGAGGATGTTTTCGAGACCGGGCGGGACGCCGGACGGATAGCGTCAAGGATCGAACCCGAACGACCTGACGGCTATTTCTGGTACGCGGCCAATTTAGGAGAACTTGCCCAGCAAAGCCCAATCACGGTTGGCTTGAAGTCGGTTGACGATATCCGCGCGGCGATGAATAAGGTCATAGAAATTCAACCTGATTATCAGGGAGCGAGCGCCTATGATGCACTTGGCCAACTGGAACTCAAGACGCGCCTTACGGGCGGGAAAGTTGAAAAGGGAGTTGAGCTTCTTGAAAAAGGGATGGCCGTCGCCAATGACAATTCAAATATACGCCTTCATCTAGCCGAAGCGTATTTTGCGGTGCATAAAGACGCCCAGGCGAAGAAGCAGTTGGATGACCTGCTCAAGCTGAAGCCGCATCCTGATTACGCCATGGAGCATGCACGGGCGCTGGATGAAGCCAAAAAACTGCTTGAGAAAAAGTATAAAACGTCAAGTTGCGATCAATGCTAATCAGCGCACCTATGCGTCAGCCGGTTATCAACTCAAATATGCGTCGTGCCATTTTCCCCGGTTCCTTCGATCCACTTACAAACGGCCATCTTGACGTCATCAAGCGCAGCCTCCCGCTTTTTGACGAAATCATCATCGCCGTGCTCAATAATCCTGATAAAAAGCCTCTTTTTTCCGTCGAAGAACGGTGCCGGATGATCGAAGAAATTCTGCCCGGCCTAAAGAACGGCAATTGCCGCCTGATCGTCGACAGCTTTTCAGGCCTGACGGCTGAATTTGCCAAAGCAAAAGGAGCTACGGCGATCGTAAGAGGTATTCGCGCCGTGAGCGATTACGAATACGAACTGCGAATGGCGTTGATGAACCGCAAGCTCGAACCGACGATCGAAACGGTATTCTTGATGGCCGCCGAGGAATATTCGTATGTTTCTTCAGACCTGATGAAGCAGGTCTTCCGTCTCGGAGGACGCGTCGAAGGGCTCATACCCGAATTGGTTGAGGCAAAAATGCGTGAGAAACTCGGAAAATAGGATTAGCCACAGAGAACACCGAGAATTTTAGAACCGCAGAACCATCTGCGAACCCGCACAATGATTTTCGAGTATTCACTCTGCATCTCTGTGAACGCTGTGGCAAAATAATCCAATGTCAACTTTTCCTGTTTCTGACAACGTGGCCCGGATGCACACGTCTTCGACGCTAAAGGCCGCGCAGACGGCGGCCAAACTGCGTGCAGATGGCGTCGAAGTAATCGACCTTACTGTCGGCGAACCCGACTTCGAAACACCGGAATTTATTAAAGAATATGCCCGCGAAGGCCTGCAGATGGGGCTCACGAAATATACGCCGAGCTCCGGGTTAAAAATGTTCCAGGAATCGATCGCTTCGTTTTACGCCGAGCGGTTTGGAGCGGCTTTTCCGCCAGGCGAGGTGGTCGCATCTTGCGGCGGCAAGCAGGCACTTTTCAATGCCGCCTGCACTATTTTAAATCCGGGCGACGAGCTTTTGATCCCAAAGCCTTATTGGGTCACATTTCCGGAGATAGGAACTTTTTGCGATGCGAAGGATGTGTTTATCGATACTGAAGAAACCGATTTCATTCTTACGGCGGACCAGGTTCGCGACGCGATCACCGATAAGACGAAGCTCATCATTATTAATTCGCCAAACAATCCGACGGGCAGAGTTATCCCTTCGGCTGAAATGCGTAAAATCATCGAAACATGTGCGGAGAAAAGGGTTTATGTCCTGACCGACGAATGTTACCTGTTTTTTGCCTATCCTCCGGCAGAGGTTTTTACATCGGCTGTCTTGCCGGCGGAACTTCGTGATTTTGTATGCGTTGCGGGCAGTTTTTCCAAGACCTATGCGATGACCGGTTGGCGGATCGGCTATACGATCGCAAATCCGGACTGGACGCGGGAAATAATAAAGCTGCAAAGCCATTCGGCGACGCACCCGACATCGTTTGTCCAATACGCCTGCGCAAAAGCGATGCAGAATGCTGATGAGTCCATTAAAGCCGTCAATTCAATGCTGGTTGAATACGAACGGCGAAGAAACTGGCTGATACCGGCGTTGAATGAGGTAGCTGGATTTAAGTGCTCGATGCCGGAAGGCGCTTTTTACGCGTTTCTGGACGTTCGGGAATTGCTGGGCGACGGATTTGCTTCGTCGGCCGAGGTCGCCGATTACCTGTTGCGAGAGGCTTTTGTCGTCGTTACCGACGGAGCCGGTTTTGGTGCCGACGGATTTTTGCGGGTTTCTTATGCGACCTCGATGGAGAATTTGCATAACGCGGTTGAGCGGATAGCCGGTCTTTCGTTATCGAAAACAACTCAGGCGTTTTGATCTTGTCTTATGATCAGTCGAATTTGGCATGGTTGGACATCTACGGAAAATGCCGACGAGTACGAACAACTACTGAAAGAAGAGATCTTCGTTAGCATCCGGGGACGGAATATTTCGGGGTTCGAAGGCATACAGCTTCTGCGGCGCGAGTTGGAGGACGAAGTCGAATTCGTAACTATAATGCGGTTCGGATCTCTGGAGGCAGTGCGCTCTTTTGCGGGAAAAGATTTCGAAGCCGCAGTCGTTCCGCAAAAGGCCAGGCTTTTGTTAAAACGATTTGACGACCGCTCGCAGCATTATGAGGTAAGGCAAGCCTTGGTTTGACGTCCCAGGTCAACAGCAAGGTTGAGCATTTTACTCGCCAAAAACCAGTTGGAAACCATTGCAATCTTTGATAGTTATCTCGGTGCAGTCGTAAATGCGCTTCACTGGCCCTTCTGTGATGTTCACATTCTTTTCGAGAAATTCTCTGTGGAGCGCGTGAATATCCGAAACAAATATATATGCGTCGGCACCTAATCCCTTCCTGACGGATTCATTCACTTTGATTTCATCGCCGTCTGCCTTTCCGAAGTGAATTTCAACTCCGTCGCGTTCGACCATCGCAAAAACCGGCGGATCAAGGAAATAGCCGAGGATCTTAAAACCAAGAGCATCGCGGTAGTATTCAGCAGTCTTTACTACATCGGGAACGACAAATTGCGGGGCGATTTGCGTAAGTTTTGCAGACTCGGCCATTTTGTTCGCCAAGACCGGGCAGAAACGTGAGTGTGAACGAGCGTGCCTCATTCGGTCGCTGTAAGGCACGCTCCCAAACTGTCGGGTTTCTGCCCTTAATTCCCACCGGTCATCAGAAGACCAATGTCCTCGACAGAAGTAGCCTTTGGATCGACTTTGCCGACGATCTTTCCTTTCCGAATTACCAAAAGCCGGTCCGCCAGGGCCGTAACTTCTTCAAGCTCCGCAGATACAAGCAAGACCGCACAACCGGCGTCGCGCAACTCGATCAGTTTGCGGTGAATGAATTCGATCGCACCGATATCGACGCCCCGCGTAGGCTGAGATACGAGCAACAGTTTCGGATTGATCTGAAACTCACGCCCGATGATCAGCTTCTGCTGGTTTCCGCCGGAGAGCGATTTTGCAGTCAAAGTAGAATCGGGCGGGCGCACGTCAAAATTTTCGATGATCTCCTTGGTACGTTTTTCTATCGCCGAATTGTCGAGAAAACCCGCGGCCGAGGCTACAGGTTCGCGGTAGTGCATGCCGAGGATCGAGTTTTCCGTAAGGTCAGAGTTGAGAAGTAATCCGCGTTTATGACGATCTTCAGGAATATGAGCAATACCAAGCTCTTTCACCTTTCGGGCACTGCAATTAGTTATATCCCGGCTTTCAAATTCGATCCGGCCTTTCAAGACCGGATTAAGGCCGGCTAGGGCCTCGATCAGCTCGGTTTGACCGTTTCCTTCGATGCCGGCGATACCCACGATCTCGCCGGAGTGCACTTTGAATGAAACGTCATCAACCGCAAGGCCGTTCCTTCCACCAACGACCAGGTCTCGAACCTCCAGGGTAATTCCCTTCGGCGATGCATCAGTTTTCTCAACACGAAGCAGCACGTCTCGACCGACGATCATCCGTGCCAGTTCCTTTGCATTTGTTTCCGATGTCTTCACGTTCCCGACCGATTTTCCGTCCCGCATGACGGTGACTTCGTCCGAGATCGCAAGGACCTCTTCGAGCTTATGCGTGATTATGATTACCGTTTTGCCCTGCTCCTTCATCCGTCGGAGGATCGCAAAAAACTCCGAAACTTCCTGCGGCGTGAGTACCGCCGTTGGCTCGTCAAGGATCAGAAGATCAGCGTTGCGGTACAGGGCCTTTAGCAATTCAACACGTTGCTGTTGGCCGACAGACAGGTCCTCGATATATGCTCGCGGGTTTATGTTAAGACGCAGCTCGTCCGAAAGAACCTTGATGTCGCGGTTTGCCTGGTCGAGATCGAGATTTGCCGCAGTGCCGGTTTCCGCACCGAGAATGATGTTTTCCGCCACGGTCATCGTATCGACCAGCATAAAATGCTGGTGGACCATGCCGATGCCCAAGGCAATCGCATCGTGCGGGCTTTTTATCGATACCTTTTTGCCATTGACAAATATCTCGCCGCTGTCCGCGTTGTAAAACCCGTAAACGACGCGCATTACGGTCGATTTACCGGCGCCGTTTTCACCAACGATCGCGTGTATCGTGCCCTTTTTCACGCTGATGGAAACATCTTCGTTCGCGATGCAATCTCCAAAAGCCTTGGCAATGTTTTTAAGTTCCAGCATGTATATTTGCGTTTTCTTATAGAATCTTTTTGCGCCACCATTCCACGGCGGTTTCGACCGTCACGATGCGGACTTTTCCACCGTCAAAAATATACGTAAACCGGTTGGGCAGCGTACCCGAATCGATAGTCAAGATGATGTTTTTTAGGCCAGTTTGCAAATTGATTTCAGATTGGGCACGGAAATTCGGATATGCTCCCGGTGTTTCGTTCCGAAAAAAATGTTTCGCCGGGTCGTACTCCAAAGTGAGGGGTATTCCGCTTTCACTCGAAAAGGCCTCGGTATTGACTTTAATCGACTTGTTATCAAGTCCTTTAATTCTAGATTCAATTCCACGTTTCCAAAGTACGGGGTCGATGTGTTTGTTCAGCTCTTGAATAATTTGGCTCCGATACGGATATTGTGGGTTCTCGGATGCGTCTATAAGTGCTTTCCATGTCTTTTTATCTCCGATCTTTGCCAATGCCAGCGAAGCGGCGGCCGAGTCATAAGTCGAATTTGTAATTCTATCTGGCGGATTTGGCAAGTCTCGGTAAAACATTTCCAACAATTCATCGACAGCTTCTTTCACGTCAAATTCACCGAGGNNCTGGGCGGCGACTGTTTGCAAAATCCTGTTCCGATCGCGAATATACTTCCTAAAGATCGGGATTGATTCCCTCGCTTCCAATCCTCTCAATGCAGCTATTACTGACAATCGAATACTACTGTCCGTTCCAATATCGCCACCCAAAGTATCTGTATTGTTAAGAACGCCAATTAGCGAAGGAATTACCGGCTTTGCATCAAGATCGATCAGTCGTTGCGCCATTTGGCCGCGAACGTGACCATCTTTGCCGGTGATGAGTTCTATCGCAGGTGGGATCGCGCCAGCATCGTTTGAATCGATCAACGCCGCAATGGCCAAAGTTTTCGATTCCACACTTGTGCTGCCGTCAAGAAATTCTCGTATACCGGTTGCGTAATTCCTGTGAGAATCAAGTTTAACGAGAGCGTCTAAAGCCCAGTAGCGGTTATTTACATTTTCATCTTGCAATAATTTCGCGATGTGCGGCGCGGCTGCCTTATCGTTTAGCTTTACCAAACTCTCCATTGCATAATATCGATCTTGATAGTTTTTATCGTACAACAGGCTACGTAATGCGGGGACGGCTTCTTTCGCGCGAAGTTCGACAAGCGTTGACAGAGTTTCTCTGTAAAGGGTTCGGGCTGTCGTGGGTTGCAGAAGCAAAGCGATTTGCGGGGCAAATTCACTTGCCTGTAAAACCTTAAGAGTTCCAAGTATCCCATATTGGATGCCGACACGCGAAAAATTCGTCTGCCCGTTGGGAATAAACTTTGGTATGTAATGAACCAAATTAATTGCAAATTCTTTGAACGTAAAGTTCCGCATCAAAAACTCGATTTTTGAAAGTGCAGTCGAGGCGATTTTTTCGTCAACTTGCGTTAAGTCTTTTTCAAAAATCTTCCTGACGACATAAGCGTAATCCTCTTTGGGTAATTTGAAGGGTAAAATGGTATTTTTTACATCGTAATCTCTTTTGTAAACAACCAATTTATCCAAAACAGCAATACGTTGTTGAATGTCCGCGGAGTTAAGTCCTTCGTCGGCTTCCGGAAGAATTGCTTTCAGTTCGGCACTGGTTTGAGAATTGGCAGTTTGATTGAGACAAAACGGCAAGATAAAGAGCGCGACACAAATAAAAAGGTTTTTGTAAGTCATAAATTTTCTCCTGATTTGTTGTGAGAACGCTCCAAACCTGTTCAACTTGTTATTTCGCCATTGCGTCGGTCACCTTGATCTCGCCGCTGCCGATCTTTTTTCTCGCTTCCTCGACCTTTGCGATAACATCGTCCGGGATCAGTGACTCGTTGTTAGCGTCCATGGCATAGGCAACACCGTCTTTATCAAGGCCGAAAACGTGGAAGCCGCCTTCGAATTTACCGCCTCTGACCTCTTTGACCACGTCGTAAACCGCGTTGTCGACACGTTTGACCATCGATGTTAGTACGAAACCGGGCTTTACCCCGTTTTGATTCGAATCGACGCCGATAACGAATTTGTTCGCTTCGCCCTTATCATTCTTGCCGTATTGTTCGACCGCATCGAACGCTCCCAGCCCCGAGTTCCCGGCGGCGGTGAAGATAACATCGGCCCCCTTCTCGATCTGATTCAACGCCAATTCCTTGCCTTTTCCGGGATTGTTCCATGCACCGTCGGTTACGCCGACATAATTATCAACGACCTTTATTTTCGGATTTTGGTAGCGGGCACCTTCTTCATAACCGGTTTCGAATTTATGAATGAGAGGAATATCCATTCCGCCGACAAAACCAAGAACGCCCGTTTTTGACTTCGCCGCGGCAATCATGCCGACCAGAAAAGACCCTTCGTGTTCCCGAAAAACGAGAGAGGCAACGTTTTGTTTCGGCGTTTTGCCGTCAGCTTCGAAAATAACGCCATCAACGATGGCGAACTTAATGTCTGGATAATCGACAGCGACCTTTTGCATGATCGGCCCTTGAGCAAAGCCGATACCGATAATCAGATCGAAATTCCTTTCGGCAAAGGCACGCATTGCCGGTTCTATCGAGGTCGGATTGCCCGGTTCGACATCGTAAAGACAGATGTTAAGGTCCGTTTCGGCCCGCTTTACGCCTTCCCACGCCGCAGCATTGAATGAGCGGTCGTTTTTGCCACCGATGTCAAAGACAATGCCGACACGTGTATTGCAGCCTTCATGTTTTGCGACGGTTTGGGTCGTCGCACATGATGAAACAAGGAAAACACCGGCGAGAGCGATGAAAACTAACGAGACACGATGAATGTTCATAGAACTCTTGTTGGGAAAGGGTCGGTTCGTGAGATAACTTTACAAACATCCCCCAAAAAGGGCAAGGATACATCCCGCCTTCTCCGCGTTATTTGATGCCCTTTCGCAAAAGCTGCTCCCGCAACGCATCCGCGACTGCCGAATCGAAACCATTCTGCCTGCCGAGCTTTTTGCGTTCGTCTGACAGAAATATCTCACGCTTTTTCGAAAGTTCAAGGATCTCAGCCCGGATTTTAACACGCTCGGCGATGCGTTTATCAATCTCCTTCTTCCTCTCCGCCAGAGGCAGTTTCTTGAGATCTTGAGGAAGGTCTTCCTCCTTCACATCTTCAATCTTCACTTTTTCGTTTTCGACATCCTGCACCAGATCGCCATCGTATTGAAAACTATTGACAGCTTTATTCATCGCCCGATCCGCCTTAGCTTCCATCGACGCGCCATCTATTGTTACTTCAGCGGCCTGCCGGGCTGAAATATTAAATTCTTGAACGCTGCGGCTTCCATATGTTAGATATGTTTGACCGACCTTGCCGGCAAGCTCCGCTAACTTCGCGTCGTATGGCGTCAAAATTGCTTCAACGCCGCCGTCCTGGGCAATTGCAAAGTATCCTGGGCAATTGCAAAGTATTTTCCTTCGCCGCGGGCCGCGATCGTCTGCCAGATCTCTTTTGTGCCGCCGATCGCACCGCATTGGATCGTATTGACGATCATATTCTTTTTAACCGCAATCAAAGTCGTTGCAAGAACGTCCGGCTCCTGAACGTAATTCTGCAGCGGCGCATCGCCGACAAGAAAGACGATCTGCGCCATCCCGCGTCCCATTGGTGCCCAACCTGCGTTCTTGACGCCTTCTGCTAACGCCTTGCGAACATTTTCGGGCGTGTCGCCGCCGCCTTCCGCCTTGTAAGACATGAGCGTCGTATAAGCCTTGTCCAAATCCTCCGTGATCGGCAGGACTTTTGTCACATATTCGTCGCCGACATCACGGTACGCCACCAGGCCAACGCGAACGCGTGGTTTTGACGGCCTTTGCATCACTTCATTAATGATGCCCCA
This sequence comes from Chloracidobacterium sp. UBA7659, assembly GCA_002483395.1. Taxonomy (GTDB): domain Bacteria; phylum Acidobacteriota; class Blastocatellia; order Pyrinomonadales; family Pyrinomonadaceae; genus OLB17. The sequence goes on from DLHV01000025.1 coordinate 11,803, forward strand.
GATGCGCTGCTTGGCTCCTTCGATGAGGCCACCCATCGAACCCGTAGTGTCGAGAACGAAGACCATTTCAAGCGTGTCCCGCGATTCAACATTGGCCTCGGGTTTCTCGGTTTTTTGGACAGGTTTTTTTGTTCGATCAGGCGAGTGCTTCTGCGCGGCACCCGTCAACGCAAGAGAAAATAATACGGGCAGCACTAACACCGCCCTGGCGAAAACAGTTTTCATTTTCTTAACTCCTCAACGGTCGGATCTTGCCATTTGGGAAAGGCCGTATGTCTATCGAACGTTGAAAAGCCTCCACACTTGCGCAAAAATTTTCACTGTCCGATGATTTGTTGGATTAGCTTAGGTTGTTTTTGGTTGTTTTCAGGGCTGAGTTTATAAGCGGATGTTAATTTATGACGGATGGCATTGGCTTGGGTCTGGTTGCGGCAGAACAAAATACCGAGTGTGTCGCCCGCTTCTACGAAGTCGCCGAGTTTTGCCCTACAAGCAAAGCCGATGGCATGATCGACCGTGTCCTCAGCCTTTGTTCGGCCGCCGCCGATCTCACAAATGGCTGAACCGATCCTAAACGTATCGATCATGCTAACAAATCCCGTTGCGTTAGCCTTTACAGAGGTCTTAACGAGGCCCTTGGAAAGCAGTGTTTCCGGTTTATCGCATATCTTCGGATCGCCTCCTTGCATCTCTATATTCTTGCGGAGACGTTCCAACGCCGTACCCGAATCGAGCACGCTCTTGATCTTAAGTTTCGCATTCTCGACCGAATTNNCGAATCGGCGATCTTGCACAGAATGAGCATTCTCGCGGTCAGCTCGATCGAAAGCTCGAGCGTCGCAAGCATCAGCGGTTCTGCCTCGCCCCGCAGGATCTTAAGGCATTCATACACTTCGACCGAATTCCCGACATATTCGCCGAGTGGCTCGCTCATATCGGTGACCAATGCAACCGTATTTAGATTGAAGGCCTTTCCGGTTTTGCAGAGCGCTTTGGCGAGTTTCACTGATTCGCTGAATTTCTGTATGAAGGCCCCAGAGCCGGTTTTCACATCTAAAACCAGAGCGTCCAAACCCTCGGCCAATTTTTTCGACATTATCGAGGCGACGATAAGTGGAATATACGGTACCGTCGCGGTAGCGTCCCTGAGCGCGTAGAGCTTTTTGTCAGCAGGAGCGATTTGCTTCGTCTGCCCGGCTAGGGCAAGGCCGCAGGAATTGAGTACCTTTTTGAATCTTGTAAACGAAAGGTTGACGTTAAACCCAGGGATCGATTCAAGCTTATCGAGTGTGCCGCCGGTGTGGCCAAGTCCGCGTCCAGAGATCATCGGTACGGCGATGCCGCAGGCGGCGGCTATCGGGGCGATTATCAGCGACGTCTTGTCGCCCACACCTCCCGTCGAGTGCTTATCGGCTTTCGGAGCGTCGATGCTGGAGAGGTCCATTATCGTGCCCGATTCAAGCNNATCGCCCGTGTGAGCGTGTCTTGTTCACGCTGGTTGACGCCGTTTATGAACATCGCCATCACGAGGGCCGAGATCTGATAGTCCGCCCACGCACCGCTGCAAACGCCGTCAATGAACACGCCGATCTCGCCGTCCGATAGCTGGCCGCCGTCGCGTTTTTTTGCAATGATCTGTTGTGGCCGCATTTTGTTACCAGATGAAAAGACTGCCCAAGTTTCGCACAAGAGCAGTCCCTAAGTCTATGAAAGATAATGTCTAAGCCTTCTTTAGCAACACAACCGCTTCAGCTCTGACTGCTCGGCCTTCGCCTACCGCGTCAACACTTTCGCCCGTTTTGGCCTTTATGCTGACGCAATTTGTCTCGGTTTCCAGGGCATCGGCCAGGCCTTTCTGCATTTCGTCGATGTACGGCCTAAGTTTCGGGTGTTCAATACTAACGGTCGAATCAATATTCACAACCTCAAAGCCGTGTTCTTTCATCAGGCCGACCGCGAATCGCAGGAAAACAAAACTCTCAGCGTTTCGCCAGCGTTCATCGCTGTTTGGAAAATGCGAGCCGATGTCGCCGAGAGCCAGAGCACCGAGAATTGCATCCGTCACGGCGTGCGTCAAGGCATCCGCATCCGAATGACCTTCAGCACCGAGAGCGGATTCGATTTCGACGCCGCCCAGGATCAGCCGTTTTCCCGGAACCAATCTATGAATGTCATCTCCAAAACCGATTCGAAACATGAGCTTATTGACTTTCCCGCAAAAGAGTTTCCGCGAGAACGCGGTCTTCCGGGTGCGTTATTTTGATGTTCCTAGGGCTGCCCTCGACGTAAGCGATTCGATGTCCCAGCCTCTCAACCAGCATGCATTCATCGGTTACGTCACCGTCGAGAATTCCCTGGTTAAATGCTTGCCGTAGAATATTATACCGAAATGCCTGAGGGGTCATCGCCCGCCGCAATTTTGTACGATCGAGCGTGCCGGTGATCTTGCCTTCTTCAACCTGTTTGACCGTGTCCGTAACGCCCGCAACCAGGCACGCCGCCCCAGTTTCCTGAGCCTTTTCAATCGTTGCGGTAATCTCCGCTATCGAAACCAAAGGCCGCACGCCGTCGTGAACCGCGACGATATCCGTTGCCGGGTCTACCGCGTTAAGACCGTTCAAAACGGATTCAGCCCGGCTCGATCCGCCCGCGACGATGCTCACGATCTTTTGCAGCCCGAACTCTTCGACCAAGCTTTCAAACTCCGATACCTCACCCGACGGCAAGACGAGAACAACTTGAGACACGGCTTCGCACGCCTCAAATTTCTCCAATGTATGAATAATAATGGGTTTTCCGAGAATTTCCGCGAATTGTTTCGGGGTTTGCGAATTGAAGCGATTTCCAATACCGGCGGCGACTATTATTGCTGTATTCATCCCGAGTCAACGATACCAGTTTAGAGGCGGGCTTGCCCGCAACTTTAACAGAGATCATTTTGATTTGAAATACGAGAGGCGGGCAAGCCCGCCTCTAAACGATTTTATTCACGCGGACCTACAGCTAATCGAGTTCCTCAATTATCGTAGTCTGGCGGAGCTCACGCGTGGCTTTTCGAAATCCCAAGGAACGGGAATCGTGAACGCCCAGGTTGCTTTGGGTGCTTTCGGAGTGGTCTTCCTTATCTTCCCACAAACGCCCGAAGATCATTTTACCGGCGGTGGTTTGCAGCACACTTGTTACGGCAATATCGGCGGTTTTGCCGATCAAACGTCGGGCGTTGTCAACAACGACCATCGTGCCGTCGTCAAGATATGCGACGCCCTGGTTGTACTCTTTACCCTCTTTCAGAACAAAAACACGCATCGCCTCGCCCGGGAGAACGACCGGCTTGAGTGCGTTCGCCAGTTCGTTAATATTCAAAACCGAAACGCCTCTGAGCTGCGAAACTTTATTCAAATTGAAATCGTTTGTAACGATAACGGCATCGAGCTGCTTGCCAAGCTCGATCAGCTTTAGATCGACTTCCTTGACCGCCGGAAAATCCGTTTCTACAATCTGAATATCGAGTTTGCTGTTGTTCCGAAGTCGCTGGAGCATGTCGAGCCCGCGGCGGCCACGCTGCCGCTTCGACGAATCGGCGGAATCGGCCACCTGCTGCAATTCGGCAAGAATAAAATTCGGTATAATCAGCGTGCCGCCTAGAAAACCGGTTTCAGAAACATCGGCAATTCGGCCATCGATGATCACGGAGGTGTCGAGGATTTTGTAATCCCGTTTTACGTTCTTGTCGCTAAAGATGCCGCCGAGTACCGAGAGATCGAGATATTCGCCTTTGGCCGCTCCAACCATCAGGCCGACATAGCCCATGAAAAAAGCCAGCGAAATTGTCAGAAAGGTCTGCATCTCTGCCGAAACAGCAGCCTCTTTTTGGATAGAGATCAGGACGCCAATCAAAAAAGCTCCGACGATTCCTAGAATCGAGCCGACAGCGGCGCCTATCAAAGTTTTCAGCGATGCCCGCCGTACCCGCATTTCGAAAGCGATGATCAAAAGGCCAACAATTCCGCCCAGCAACCCGGAAAGAATATGCCGTGTCGATTGGGCGTCGATCTGAGAAAGGCCGAATCTCGAGGTCCTTTCGAAAGGATTCAATACGTAGCCCAAAAGTATGAGCAACGCGACAAATGCGATCCTAATTATTAATACGTCGAACTTCATCTCATCAAAATTCTACCACGAAATCGCACGAGCTGGTAAGAACTATATAGTTAGAAATCTATATCGGCCTACCCATCTGAAACTCTCAGCCCGTTCAATCCGTTTATCCACTCAAAAAACGATAAGGAACGGCGGGCCCAAAATCGGATCGGTAGATACTTCAAATGACGATTCAGAAGATATTTCAGACAAAATAGATATCCCGGTTGATTCCAATACTCATTTCGCTTCCGGCTTCCGACTGCTGTATCCTGTTTTTCAAACAGCATGGCAAAACAGCCCTCGACAATATATGTGTGCCAGAACTGCGGCGCTCAGTCGCGCAAATGGCTCGGTCAATGTCCCGATTGCCAGGAGTGGAACACGCTCGTAGAAGAACGTTTTCGCCCGACAGCCCAAAATGCCGGTAAGCTTGGCATATCCAAATTCCGTATTGAACAACGTCAGGCGGTGGCCTTTCCCGATATTGAATCGCAGGATGACGCCCGCACGTCATCCGGGATCGAAGAACTTGACCGCGTTTTGGGCGGTGGGATTGTGGCCGGATCATTGGTTTTGATCGGGGGCTCGCCCGGTATTGGAAAGTCCACGATTGTTATCCAAATGGCCGACAAACTTAGCCAAAACGATGCAAAAGTTTTGTATGTGTCGGGCGAGGAATCGGAACGCCAGATAAAAATGCGCGGTGAGAGATTAGGTTTGTCGGCCGACAATCTTTTTCTATTGCCGGAAACAAATCTTCAGTCGATCTTGACAGTGATTGACAAGCTTCGGCCCGATTTCGTCATCGTCGATTCGATTCAAACAGTGTTCAGCGAAGCTATCGAATCCGCCCCGGGAAGCGTCTCGCAGGTCCGCGATGTTGCGGGCCAGTTCATGATGCTAGCAAAACAGACGGCGATGCCTGTTTTTCTGACAGGACACGTAACAAAGGACGGTTCGATCGCCGGACCGAAAACGCTTGAGCACATTGTCGATACGGTCCTTTACTTTGAAGGTGACCGCCATCACAACCACCGGATAATCCGGGCGACCAAGAATCGTTTCGGTGCGGCGAATGAGATCGGAGTTTTTGAGATGACCAACGCCGGATTGATTCCCGTGAGCAATCCGTCCGAACTTTTCCTGCAGGAGCGGCCCGAGGGTGCCAGCGGCTCGGTCGTGACGGTCTGTATGGAAGGCACGCGGCCGATGCTTGTGGAGGTTCAAGCACTTGTCTCCGGCACAAAATCAGCGTCCGGGCGGCGGATGGCACAGGGTTTCGATTACAACCGAACGTCGCTGCTGATAGCGGTACTCGAAAAACGGCTCGGTTTTCAGCTTGCGGGCGACGACGTGTTCGTCAACATCGCCGGCGGCCTCGAAATAGATGAACTNNGCGATCGCTTCGAGTTTTCGCAATCTTCAGATCGATCCCGAAACCGCCGTCTTTGGCGAGGTCGGCCTGACCGGCGAGGTCCGCGGCGTTTTGCAGGCACAATCGCGCGCCCGCGAGGCTCAGACTTTGGGATTTAAGAAGCTGATAATTCCCGAATCAAATAAGAAAGGGATCGAAAAGCTGTTGGGTATTCGGATTGTCGGTGTGAGAAATTTGGAAGATGCGATGGAGGAATTGTTCTGAATTTTCAAAGCCCGCTTGAATGGCCACTTCAAGCTATAAGGTTTCGACCGTTTCCAACTCGTCGAGCGTTTCGCTTAAGGTGTCTCCTTGGGCGAGACAGCCTTTCAATGCGGGAATTTCTGCTACATAACCACCTTCGTCGGCATGATAAATTATGATTGGATATTTAATTTTTCCCATTTATGCCGCCAATTGATGCTGCCGGGGCTGTGGGACGAAAATCCGGCCGCTAGGCAGTTTCATCGCCAGACATTATTCTTTCAAGTAATTCTTCCTTGTCATGCCGCTCATCAGTTAAGCGGGGCAAGGCCGGCTCCGCGACATACAGCCTGGGCTGCGTAAACGGATCGTAGTGCGTCGGTAATCCCTCAACTGCAAGTCGTTCCGCAATGACCTTCGATATCAACACTTGCTCAAACTGCGATATATCGACGAACTTCACGCCAACACCGGTGTTTTCAAAACGATAGATAGCTTTGCAGGCCAGGGGCAGACGATTTTTGTTTGGTAATTCGATCTCAAGTCGAAAATCGTCGCCCGTAAAAATGTTTTCTTCCCAGCCGGTAAAACACCCGCCGATACTGATCTGCTGAAGTAATGTCTCCTGCCGTTCACCAAACTTCGTACAAATAGTCGCGGGGATCTCCAAGGAGAATCTTGTGTGTTTTCTTTGCTCGATTGACATTGAAATGGAGGGTTAGCCGAACGAAAAGGCTGATCGCCACTTCTATTTTAACGGCATTGCGGCGGGCAAAGCAATAATTATTTCTTACCCGCGACCATCAAAAAGCCGCTCCATTAGGACGGCATCGATAATCGACATCGATCACCGCCTAATTGTTCGCGGTTTCAACCTTCGAACAATGAGTCGCAAAGGCGTCCGTCAACGCCTGAGCAATCACGAATGGCGGCCTGCCTTCAAGATCCTTTCGTTCAAACATCTGCACCAGTTTTCCGTCTTTGATAAAACCGATCGACGGCGACGAGGGCGGATACCCGGTGAAAAGCTCTCGTGCCGTATCGGTGGCGTCGATGTCGGCACCGGCAAAAACGGTAATCGAACGGTCCGGCTTTACTTCCGAGTTTTCCATGGCCATCGCAATTCCTGGCCGGACGCCGCCGGCCGCACAACCGCAAACCGAATTTACGACCACCATCACGGTGCCGCTCGTGTTTTTTACGGCATCGGCCACCTCTTCAGGCGTTTTTGTTTCTTCAATACCAAGCTGCGCCAATTCGGCACGCATCCCGTAGATCATCATTTCCGGATAAGGCATAATTTTTCCTCTTTTGTCTAAAATTCCGGCCAGGTTTAATACCTGACCTTTTTTTCAAGTATTAGTTACCGCTACGTTCTAGTCAAGTTGTAGAACAGATTTCATACTCGGTTTGCCCGGTCATCGGATATCTCATAATATTGCATAGATGGCGATCGAGATCGAGAAAAAATATCGTTTGGACAAGAGGCGGCTGGTAGAATTGACTGCCAAGCTCGGCAAATTGGGCGCCGAATTCCGAAGCGAGGTTTTTGAAGAAAATTATCTTCATCGCGGCGGCGTCATCGATGAACGCGGCGCCGTCCTCAGGCTCCGAAAGATAGGCGGAAAGACTCTGCTAACGTATAAGGAACGGCTTCGTTACGATTCGGACATTAAGCACAGGGTCGAGCACGAAACAACGGTCGCCGACGTCGATGCAATGGAAAAGATCATCGAGTGCCTCGGGTATAAGCTCTCCGTCGTTTACGAAAAGCATCGGAAGACATGGCATTTCCATGACGTCGAGGTAGTTCTTGATGAACTGCCGTTCGGGTTATATATGGAGATCGAAGGTACGGTCGAAGCGATCGTCGAGGCTGAAAAGCTCTTGGAAATCGAGGATCTTGAACCGGAACCACGGGGCTATCCCCGACTCACCGTTAAGTATGGCAAACTCGTCGGAGAGGTTTCAGAGGCGAGATTCGAGAAAACAACCGTAGCTTAAGGGAGTTCTATAAACTGAGTTTTGGAAACGTAAGCCAGTCCAAATAAATTTGTACAACCAACGCGTACCAATGTCAGTAGGGAAATCAATTTAACGTCTTTGGTTACAAATTTTTCTTTGAATTTTTAGAACTGTCCTTAAGTCAAAATATCTTGCCCGACGAAGNNCGAGATTTTCTTGTAGGTACCGTCCGACCGCAGCATCCTCGCATTCAAATTGTCTTTCAGATACAGTTCCAGTACGTCTTTCTTTAAATACGATCGAATAACCGGATCGAGGATCGGAACCACGACTTCGACACGGCGATCAAGATTCCTCATCATCCAGTCGGCGCTCCCGATATAAACTTCTTCTGCTTCGGCACCGCCGTTTGAAAAATAGAAAATACGGCTGTGTTCAAGAAACCGCCCGACGACCGAACGCACACGGATGTTTGATGACAGCCCTTTTACACCCGGCCGCAGTGCGCAAATCCCGCGAACGATCAGATCGATCTCGACTCCGGCTTGAGACGCTTCGTAAAGCTCTTGAATCAGTTGCTCGTCGGTCAAACTGTTTACCTTGACAATTATCCGTGCCTCGCCGCCTTCGAGTTTATTCGTCTTCTCTCGTCGTATCAGCACCGTCAGCCTCTCGCGTAGATTGAGCGGAGCAACCAGCAATCGGTGATATTTATCCTGCTGCGAATAACCGGTCAGGAAATTGAACAGGCTTGTCGCATCGGCCGCGATCCCTTCATCGGCCGTTAGCAGTCCCAGATCGGTATAGATACGCGAGGTCGTAGGATTGTAATTACCGGTGGCGAGATGTACGTAACGGCAAAGCTTATCCCGCTCCCGCCTTACAATCAACAGAACCTTTGAGTGGGTCTTCAGTGTGCTGATGCCGTAAACGACGTGTACACCCTCGTTCTCCAGCCGTCTCGCCCACTCGATATTGTTTTCTTCGTCGAAACGGGCCTTAAGCTCCACGAGGGCCGTGACCTGCTTGCCAAGCTGTACAGCACGGATCAGAGAACTAACGATAGGCGAATCTGTCCCGGTACGATAAAGGCATATTTTTATTGCCTGCACGTCCGGATCTTCAGCCGCTTGCGCAATAAAATCAGTCACGGATGAAAAGGCTGTATAGGGATGATGCAGCAGTACGTCCTGTTTTTTCAGCACGTCAAATATGCTCTTTTCCAGCAATATCGACGGATGGACAAGAGTTATGGGTTTCTCTTTTAGCTGCGGACGATCGAGTGAGTAAAGCTGCATCAGGTCCGNNGAATATCGACGAACCCGTCGATCGGGAAGACATCCTGTTCGGTAAGTCCGATACCCTCGGTAAGCAGCTTAAGCATCTTGTCAGGCATTTCCGCCGAAACCTCAAGCCGGACCGGAAAACGAAAACGGCGCCGCTGCAACTCGCGTTCAAGCGTGCGCATGAGATCGCCGGCCTCGTCCT
>DLHV01000025.1:21056-34584 GCA_002483395.1 Chloracidobacterium sp. UBA7659
GGCGATCACTTCTTCCATTAATACAAACCGGCCGCTCCTTTCGCTGACCGGTATCAAACGGGGCACAGACGGCGGAAGCTTTATGCGTGCAAAGCGTTTCTGCCGAAAGAGGTGCCTCAGGTTCTTTTGCGTAAAATTACGGTTTGGTTCAATAAATATCCCGATATTGAGGCTCAAATTTGAGATATACGGAAACGGGTGGCTCGAATCGACAGACTGGGGAGTCAGGATCGGAAAAAGATTGTCGCGAAAATATTTGTCGAGCTTTCGCCTGTCCTTCGCATTCAGCGATTTATAGGGTTCGATCCTTATCTTTTCTTCGGCAAGCGTCGGGAGAACGACTTCGTGCAAGTACGAAACCTGGCGTTTGAGCATCGGGCGGAGCCGTTTCCCGATCTCACGAAGCTGTTCCGCCGCGGACATGCCGTCCGGTGAAAGCTCGCTAACGCGCTCTTCGATCTGTTCTTTCAAACCCGAAACGCGGATCATAAAGAATTCGTCGAGATTTGTCGAAAAGATCGAAAGGAATTTCAGGCGTTCCAGCACCGGTAAATTCTCATCCATCGCCTCGTCCAGGACGCGGCGGTTGAATTCAAGCCAGCTCAGCTCGCGGTTAAAAAGGGCAACTCCGTCAAACGGATAGTTTTCACCGGCCTTGGAAATTGGTTCGGTTGTATGTTTTACCGTCTTGATATCAGCGTGAATCATAGAGCGCCGGTAATTATAGAACACGGAGCCCCGTTCTTGTGTTAAATAAACGTTACAACAATGTTACATGATAGTGTTGTTATTTCAAGATCGCGACCTTTGTCCCGACCGGGATCATCGCGTAGATCTCGCTTATCTCTTCGTCTTTTAACCCAACACAGCCGTCGGTCCAGTTGCTTGCGGTCCCGCCACCGTGAATATAGATCTCGCCACCCAGTTTCGTTTTCTGCGGCGGCATCGAACCCGCGTCGATGGCTTTGACGATCTCGTCGAATTCTTCCTTTGTGATCAGACCGGCTGCGAGTCCGCGTTTGGCGTCATCCTTCGAAGGATAGCTAAGTCCCAGGGAAAGATGAAAACGGCTTTCAGGATTCTTTGTAAAAACATAGAATTCCCCTTCCGGTGTGCGCCCGTCACCTTCGATCTCTTTATCGCCTTTTGACGAAAATCCGAGCACAACGGTGTATGTTTTTACAAGCTTTTTGCCATCGAATATCTCAAGTTTTCTGGCAGCCTTTCGGATTACAATGCTCGGCTCGGCCAAGCTCTTTAATGGTTCATTTTGCATTTCCGATGATCTGATCTGCAATAAAATTGAAAGGGCCGACACTATTACGAACACGACTGTGATACATACGACCGCCCATTTTCGCCCTGCTTTCATCATTTCCTATAGATACCGCTGTTATCGCCTTGGCCTTTTCGAGCATCCGCTTGGCTTCCTCCGGCCGGCCGTTCTTTTTCCAAAACGCAGCCAGGTTATTGTAGCGCTCCATCGGATCGTAGTTCATCGCCCAAGCAACTTTCGCCATGCATTCTGGGCAATCATCAAGCGGCCGGCGATCCGTTTCGTCAAGGTGATTAGTCCCGGACATCAGGCACTCGTATTTTATGCAATGCTTCATCGAGAACATGTGGCCTGTTTCGTGCATGGCTATCTTCAGCGTTCGGGTCAACAGTCGGTCTGCGGCATTATTGCGTTCGAACGCGGTGTCCGAGAGCCGGTAAAGCGAATAGACACCGACGCGTTCTGAAAACGTAGCCTGACCAAAGACAAAATGCCACGTCTCGCCGGGATAGAGATCGTAATTGGTAAAAGCGATCAGAGCCGCCGCGTCTGCCGGGAGCATTTTTGGTAATACATCTTCAAGAAAATAGTTGGTCCGGATCTGTAGATTGTTGCGATATTCGATCTTCCGGCTCTTGTCCTTTGGCACGTTGCCCAGCGGCATCTCGCGGTTCAGCTTTACGGGTAGGTTGTAAAACGCCTTCATATAATCGGCCGCAAGCTGCATCACCCGCTTTTGTTCAGCTGAAAACGTCCCGATCGGCTGGATGTATATAGTGCGTCTCTCTGCGATCGGCAGCGTTGGGTTGGAAGCGATGTATTCCTCAAAAGTCTCGCCCGGCTCCTTTTGGCTAACCAGCCAATCGCCGTCATGAATTACCATCGGCTCAAAAAACCGAACGACCGCGTCTTTTTGTTTTGTGAGTTTCTCCGCTCTATTTTCCTTCGGCGGCGCTATATTCGAGGCGGTCTGCTCAGTCTCCGAACAGCCCGCCGCAAGCAATACGCACAAAAGAAAAAGGGCAAGTTTCATACAGGCTGAAAGAAGAGCGGGTGAAAGCAACCCTTCCCGACCTGTTATCGGGATCAGGTTGATATAAACTGACAACTTGATCTCAATGTAAGGCGAACAGATCGACTTAGCAGGGTTTGCAGGTCAGGAAGGGTAGCTCTGCTCCCGCTTTTTTAACTCTATACAGAACGCTCAATACTGATCCGCCTCGGCGCATCTCCGTCCCCGGCGATCTCGACCGAAATGACGCNNTCTGCGGCCCAATCGCTCAGCCCATTCGACGATCACGACCGCGTTTTGATCGTCCAGAATATCGTCCAGCCCAACCGCGAAAACCGCATCGCTTCCCTCGTTTATCCGCCATAGATCGACATGATAGACTTTAAAACTTTCGGTTTTATATAAGTTTACGAGCGCAAAGCTCGGGCTTGTCACTTCATCGACGTCAAAACCGAAATCGCGAAGAATTCCTTTTGTCAGCAGCGTCTTGCCCGCTCCGAGACCGCCAGTAAGCAAAACGACATCACCGGCCTGAAGTTCGCCACCCAGCCGTTCGCCAAGGGCAAAGGTATCTTCCGGACTGTTGCATGTAAAGGTTTCAGTCATCTGTTCCAGGTTGTTCCACCTGTTCCACCGTTAGTGGAACGGAACACTATCGGCCAACCTCATCAAACGCCTCAACTAAACACTCCCGCACATCCGAGGCAGTCATTACACGCTTGCCGTATTTCTTCTCCGCAATATCGCCCGCAAGCCCGGCGAGATAAACCGCGGCGACCACAGTCTCGAACATGTCGATATCCATTTTGACGGCCTGCGCGGCAAATCCCGCGAGAATGCCCGTCAGTGTATCGCCGTTCCCCGCTTTGCCGAGGCCCGAATTCCCTGTCGGATTGACGACAACCTTGCCGCCGGGTTCGCCGATCAAAACCCGCTCACCTTTTAAAACAAGTATCACACCGTGCTTTTGCGAGAATTCGCGGACCGCCGCAACCCGATCCTTGATGGCGTCCTTGTCATCAGTCCCGAGCAGCCTCATAAACTCGCCTTCGTGTGGAGTGAGGATCAGCGCGGACTGGACCGTAAGCGTCTCGCTTGCCTCTTTATCGTCGGCATGAATGTTACGCCCTTGCTCACGCGCTGGCTTCCGCATTTCTGCGTCGAATGGCGAGAGAAGATTAATGGCATCCGCATCAACAATCGTCGGCTGCCGCCGGTTCTCCACGATCTTCTTAACGAATTCCTTCGTGCACTCATCCTGCGAAAGCCCGCACCCGATCGCCATCGAATCCGCCTTTTCAAGCAAATCCCCGATCTCCCCAAATGCCTCTATTGAGATTGCTCCGTTTCCAGTCTCGGCCACGCCGCGAACTATCACCTCAGGCAACAAACGCGAAGCGATGGATTCCTTNNCCAATCCGACACCGGAACGCATGGCCGAGTTACCTGCCAAAACCGCGGCCCCGGAATAGTTTTCCGAACCGGCAATCAGCAATGCGTGACCGCGTTTGTTTTTATAAGAGTCTGGGCTAAAATCAGTCGTGGCCAGCCAAATGGATGCGTCCTCCTGCTCCGCGAGAAACATCTGCGATGCCGTATTGTTTATCAATTCGCAGGGCGAGCCGATATTCTCGATGTAAAGCTCGCCGTTGTAATNNATTGCGGGTTTCGGAGCAGTATAAGTGACGGTCACATTAGCGTTCGGATTTATCCCGGTGGGCTCGCTGCCGTCCGAATCCAGTCCCGACGGCATATCCAGTGAAACGACGAGCGTTTCTTGATCAATACCGTCGGCATTAAAGGCTAAGATAAAAGCTGCGACATCTTCATAAACACCGTCGAGCGGCCGTTTCAGGCCGGTACCAAAAAGAGCGTCGACGATAACGTCTGGATCTTCGCTGTGAAAATTCAAGCTGTCGTATTCCAGCCACTCTTCGAAGCCCGTGATCTCTTCGAACGCCAGATCCGCCTGATCGAGTTCAAAGCCTTCCTGGTCTGTTATCTTTTTTAAAATATCGAAATTCGTGCGGGCATGGTTTTTTGTGTCCCCGACCAATCCAAACAAACAGACCTCGACATCGGCCCCCTGCTGCCACAAAATTCTCGCCAAAGCGGCACCATCTCCGCCGTTGTTGCCTTTTCCGCAGAGAATCAGGATCGATTTGCCTTTTACCGAACCACCGAGTTTTTCGGTGATGACGCGTGCCGCGGCGTGGGCGGCGTTTTCCATAAGCAATATCGACGGAATGCCGTATTTTTCGGTCGTCAGGCGGTCGACCTCTCGCATTTCGGCGGCTGTAAGCACTTTCTGCATAATGGAATACGTTGCCACGAACCGGTACAGAGTTCAAACTTTGGTTTGTTCTTTTCGAACTAAGACAAACTAAAGTTTGAACTCTGAACTTAGAAAACTAAACATAGAAAAGCCGCATTTGCGTCAAAATGCGGCTTCGCTACCTTTAGATTGGAGACTGTGAACAGAACTCTAGCGTCGCCATTGGCAGAGATAATGCCTGCCACTGTGCTTGATCACCGTTTTCTTCCGTTCATTTAATAAAAAGCGTTATTCGGCCATGTTTTCCATAAATTTTCGAAAAACGGCACTCGATTCGAAACTGGACAATTCTATAAATTGAAAAGAAACTAGTGCGTATGCAAATTCTCGACAAATTCAGATTGGATGGAAAGATCGCGCTGGTGACCGGAGCTTCGGTTGGACTCGGTGCCGCGATGGCAAAGGTCTGGCCGAGGCCGGTGCAGACGTTGCGTGTCATTGCCATAACGTAGGCGAAGCCGACGAAACGTGTGCCTTTATAGAATCGCTCGGCCGACGTACGGCTCCTGTCGCGGGCGACATGGCGGACAAAAATGTGCCGAGCCGCCTGATCGACGAGGTTCTCGAAGAATTCGGTCGTATCGACGTCCTTATCAATAACGCTGGGATGATCCGCCGAACGCCGGCCGTAGATTTTTCAGAAGATGACTGGTCAATGGTTTTGGAAGTAAACCTGTCTAGCGTATTCCGCCTCTCCCAGGCCGCCGGACGAAAAATGATCGAACAAGGTTCAGGCAAGATCGTCAACATCGCATCGTTGCTTTCGTTCTAGGGCCGCATAACGGTTCCTGCCTATACTGCCTCAAAGTCCGCCGTCGCCGGTCTCACCAAAGCCCTTGCAAACGAATGGGCGAAGTTCAATGTAAATGTCAACGCGATCGCTCCGGGCTACATGGCGACGAACAACACGACCGCCTTGCGTGCCGACGAAACCAGGAATCGGCAAATCTTGGAACGCATCCCGGCAGGACGTTGGGGCAATGCGGATGACCTCGCCGGAACCGCCGTGTTTTTAAGTTCAGCCGCAAGCGATTACGTCACCGGCCATATTCTGGTAGTCGATGGCGGCTGGCTCGCACGGTAAGACGTGTAATGACAGATGGCGTTGGCGAGATTGGATTTGGAATGCTCCCGGCTGGATTCGAACCAGCGGCCTTTCACTTAGGAGGCGAACGCTCTATCCTACTGAGCTACGGGAGCCTAACACTTGTGGATTTTGGATGGCGGATGGTGGATTGTCAAGATTTAGCTGTCGTACTTGATCAGTGACCGGACATCGTAGCCGTTAAACTTGCCGCGTCCGCCGAGGAAATCGAGCTCGACAACGAATAATAAACCAACTATCTTCCCGCCGAGGCTTTCTACCAGATCGACAACGGCCTTTGCCGTACCGCCGGTCGCGAGCAGATCGTCAACAATCAATACGCGGTGCCCTTCACCGACGGCGTCCTTGTGCATCTCAAGCGTGTCCTGGCCATATTCAAGATCGTAAGAAACCGAGACCTTTTCGGCCGGCAGCTTTTTAGGTTTGCGAACAGGTACGAAACCGGCGTTGTAATGGTATGCAAGCGGCGTCGCGAAAATAAATCCTCGCGATTCTATGCCGATAACCGTGTCGATCTCCACGCCATTAAATTCACCCGTCAGAGCATTGATCGTATTTCGCAGGCCTTCAGGATCTTTCAAAAGCGTCGTTATATCGTAAAAATTAATGCCCTCTTTCGGAAAATCGGGCACTTCGCGAATTAATTTTCTTAAATGTTCCATCTGGTTATTTTCTATTTTAGATTTGCAATTTGCGATCTGGTTGGAGTTTGGCCTTTTAGGCGGCCTCTGCCCGGCAAAGCAGAAAATACAACCTTTTCAAAATCGCAAATCGGCAATCGCGAATCGTTTATCTTTCGATCCTGAATAACGAATACGAGCCACTTGGCNNACTATCTCTTCGACGTCCTCGACCTTCGAAAATCTCGGGCCCGCGGTCACATCGTGCTTGAATGCCTCAACGGCCTTTTCCGTGCCCTGCGCAAGTGTTTCGACACGGCCATCATCTAAATTTTTAACATATCCCCGAATCTGGTGCCTTGCGGCGACACGTTGGGCAAAAAACCTAAATCCGACACCTTGCACTGTGCCGCTGAACAGAAATTTCCGGGCAACTATCATTATCCCAAAGCGTCCAGGCATTCGACCAGGCTCCGCTGCCGGCACGTGTAAACCGGCATTCCGCGCAAAGTAAACTTACTCGCCGGCGTTTGCCGCAATTCTTCCGCTAACGCAAGAAAATCCCTTGGTTCGTCCGTTTCAAAGGACAGAAGATATTCTTGTTCGCTAAAACCGAACGCGTGCGTCAGGTGGATCTTAATGTTCGGAAACTTCTTGCCGACCATAAATTGTTCTTCTATCAGGGCGTCGCGTTCATCTCCGGTTTTGTCATACCAATCGGAACGTTTCGCACACGGATAAACAAAGTGATACTTGCCGCTGCCGGCCACGACATGAAATCTGCTTTGCGGATTGCTATTCCCATCATCGGGAATGAACATCATTTTTTTTGTCGCTGCGAGATAAGTTTCAGCCGTTTCGAGGTGGCTACCAAGATTCGTGCGAAACAGCTTCGCCGTCATCTCCTGTATCAGGTCAAGCGATTGTCCGACGCGCCATAACATTATGTCCGCTTTCGAATCAAAGCCGACCAGCGAATAGCTGTAGAGCAAAAAATACTCGCGGAATGAATCGTAAACAGACTGAAACTCACGTTTATACGCTCTTTTGGTTTCGGCGTCGAGCTTACGCCAATCCGGGTTCACGCGGAAAAACATGAAATTTACAAATTGCTTTTCGATCTCCGGAAGCTTGTGCGGCTCCTTCGGTTCGGCAACAAGGCGAAGACTGCCTTGTTCCAGAGGATCTTTTTGAAAATTGAGCAGTTCCATTTGTTCGACCACGAAATGACGCTGAAGCAACGTACACGGTAGGATACAATCGCCTTCAGGTTTTATTGTGCCAACTTTCGTCCGTGTTGTCCAAATCGAAGTCTCACTAGACCGACCGTTGTGCAATCAGTTTACAATTTGCCTCAACAGTGAAAGAATTGCCTCTATGATTCGCGTCGCGGCCTTATTATTTATCATTTTTTCGTTTATTGCCGCAGTACATGCTCAGCAACGCCCCTTAATCACTGACGATATAGATATAATTCCGGCAGGTTCATTGGAGATCAGTGCTGGTGTAGATTTCTTGCAGANNCCGATTTCCGCTTTCCGGGCTTAGTGGCGACCTTACACGGGTAGGGGATATTCGGATCCGCCAGGGATTTGCGTCGAATGTCGAAATCCAGATAGAAGGAACACTCCAGAATTTTCTCGCGATAAATTCCAGCTTTGGGCCATCCGCCATTCCACTAAACGTTTCCGGCAACTCCACAAACGATTTCGATGACATAGCCGTTGCGGCAAAGATCAAGCTTTTAGGCGAAACGAAAAGCCTTCCCGCGGTTGGCATGAAGTTCGGATTTCAACTCCCGAACACGGATCAGGCAAAAGGCATTGGGACAAATCAAATAAACATTTTCAGCAAGTTGATCGTTCAGAAGAAATTCGGCAAACGGGCGGGACGAAGCCCGCTTGCTAATGTTTACGGCAATATCGGCTTGGGAATAATGAATGCCCCTCTGGCAAATTTTACTCAGAACGATATGCTGCTCTACGGATTGGCGGGGATCTTTAGAGTCAACGATCGAATAAATATCGCCACCGAAATAAATGGCCGGGCCAGCGTTCGGCGCAACACGCCGCTCGGTACTGAGAGTCAGTCTCAGTTTCGAATCGGAACTCAGATCAAAGCATCCGGTCTCCTTTTTGATTCAGCGGCTGTCTTCGGCCTCACGCGATTCAGCCCCAAAACCGGCGTCACGTTCGGTATCACCTACCAATCTCCTGTGTTTCTTCCGGTAGCAAAATAGTAAAATCGCTCAATCACATTTATTGGGAATGTTGATCGGCGAGTGGCCGAGACCGAGATTTGGCGCCGTCCGAATGGCTTCGTTAACGAAGCTTTTTGAGATCGAGATAGCTTCTTTCAGGTCTTTTCCAAGCGCCAGATTCGCGGCGATCGCCGCAGCCAGAGTGCAGCCGGTACCGTGTGTTGCGGTCGTATCGATGTGGTCCGCCTTAAATACAATGCTTTCATCCACGGCAAACAGGTAGTCGAGAGCTTTTTGCTTCGATAGCCTCCCAGCCTCAAAATGCCC
This sequence comes from Chloracidobacterium sp. UBA7659, assembly GCA_002483395.1. GTDB lineage: Bacteria > Acidobacteriota > Blastocatellia > Pyrinomonadales > Pyrinomonadaceae > OLB17. The sequence continues at coordinate 29,932 of DLHV01000025.1, forward strand.
TCCTTTTATTAGCACGTTCTTGGCACCCATGGACTGGATCATCTTTGCGGCCTTTACAATATCTGCTTCCGCACGGATCGAAATACCCGTTATCCTCTCCGCTTCCTGAATGTTTGGGGTCAGGACAGTCGAAATGGGAAACAGCAGTTCTATCAATGCCTGAAGCGATGCATTATCGATTAGGTCAAAACCGGACGTCGAACGCACAACCGGATCAACCACAATATTTGTCAGATCATTCATTCGAATTAGCCGGGCAGTTTCTTCGATTACCTCACGAGTCGGGAGCATTCCGGTTTTGACCGCCGCTACATGAAAATCCTGCAGCACCGGCTCGACCTGCCCGCGGATCGTCTCTGCTGTTTGGTGAACCGCTCCGAAAACACCAGTAGTATTTTGGAAGGTGATAGAAGCGATTGCCGCCGTCGCAAAACACCCATACGCCGAAAATGTCTTGATGTCGNNTGGCCCGCAATGGTAAGACAAACTTTCGGTATACTCATGGCTTTGCTGATCGGCCTGCCGGCTAAGATCGGAATAGGCTTCGCAAGCTACTTTCTTTATTCAAAAATCGGATAGCAGCAAAACCGCTGGCCCCATTTTTCAGTACGTTCGTGTAACTCGATTCGTCGATTCCGCCGAGCGCGATAACCGGGAACGGGTAAAGAAGCCCGCACACACTATTTAGCAACTCCAGCCCCTTCGGTTCACCTTTACCGGGGCTTTCAAAAACCGGGCCGAACGTTACAAAGTTTGCCCCGTTCGACTTTGCAGCGGACGCTTCTTCGGTCGAATGGGTAGAAACTCCGATCAAAAAATCAGGCGGAAAACTCCGTCTAATTACGTCCGCCGGCAGGCCGTCCGCCGGAAGATGCACACCATTTGCTCCAGCCGCTAGAGCAACGTCCGCCCGGCCGTTGACTAAAAGCTTTGTGCGGGATTTTCGCGTGATCTCGACTGCGGCCTCCGTCAGGTCGAATAAGAATCGTGTCGTCAGGTTCTTCTCGCGTATTTGAATTAATGAAATTCCAACCTCGGATGCAACGCGAATCGTTTCGAGGACCTCTTTTTTCTTATTTTTGAAATTTGCAGTATCCGCGTCGCCCGTGGTTATTAAGTAAATGATGGGTTTTTCGAGCAGGCCGTTCACTTCGAGGGTTTGTGGTCGTGTTCCCGAAGCAGAGCAACACTCTGCTTAAAATGAGCTATTTCCCAGAATGCAATCAAGAGATTCAAGACTCCCAATCCGGTGACCGCGCCGCGAAACCAATTTGAAGCAACTGTTTTTTGCAGCACAGGAAGCCCGGCACCTTCGGACACGAGGACAAGCAGGTAATTCTCACTCCAATTCCCGAATAGCGTATCCCAGGGCGAGAGTATGAGATAAAAGCCCAAAAGGAGGCAGAGAACAATAAAGAAAATGACGGTAAGTTTTTCAATCATTCTAAAAGTTTCGGTTGCTTTCCTTTCCGTTCATTTAGTTGCACATCCGGTTTGATTTTATAATAGATGTATCCGTTCGGCAATCTTTCGGCACTCCTTGGCGCATCTCCCGCGCACTGTTCATCGGATTTGCTGGGACCAGCTAGATTAACGGCGAACCATGGGAGAGCCGAATTGAAAAACCTTCTTCAATGTCGCGATGAAGCAATCTCGACGCGCACCTGCGCCGTTCGAGTTTCCGACGCGATGTTCGGATCGATATAGGTAACGTGGCCGCGAAAAAGCCTGCCCGGATATGCGTTGGTCGTGATGCTCGCGATGGTGTTTCGGGTAATTGTTGGTTATGAATGTGACTTACATCCCTGCGAAGCAGCCGCTCAAAATCAGTCCACAAGTCCTTTAGAGGTATGCGTTTTCGCTAGCCGTCAGATGACTCGAAATTGCCCCATCATCGCAAAATCTTCGTGTTCGAGAATGTGACAATGAAATACATAGCCGCCGGTGTAATTAACAAATCTCCCGATAACACGAACAGTTCCTTGCGAAGGAACTAGAAAAGTGTCCTTCCAACCCATGTCCCATGCAGACGGCGGATTTCCGTTGATATCTAGAATTTGCCATTGAATATCGTGAATATGAATCGGATGCTCCATTTGCGTCTGATTGCGAAAAACCCAGATTTCTGTGGCGTTCAGTTGCGGATTTGCATCAATTCTGGTCGGATTAAAAGGCTGATTATTAAACGAAAAAGTTGGCCCGCCCATGCCCATTACAATATTTAACGTAAAGTCTCTGGTAACGCTCGCAGTCGAAGCCGGGATTCGGTCAACCTGACGTAAAGTGGCGGGAATCCTCGAATTGTCCTTGCCGTATCGCCTCGGCATGACTCGAAATTGCATGATTTCGGCAGTTGCGCTGGTACCGCGCAAGTTTTGCAAAATTACGTTTGATCCGAGATTGGCCTCAGCAAAGTCAACGACAAAATCAACCCTTTCGCCCGGAGAGAGCACAATGGTTGAACGCTGAACAGGAGCAGACAACAGGCCACCGTCCGAACCTATCTGGGTGAACTGCCGATTATTACTCAAAGCAAATTCATAGATACGGGCATTCGAGCCGTTCAGCAGCCGAAAGCGGTATTTTCGTCTTTCTACATAATGATATGGTTGAATGACGCCGTTTGTTAAAATTTGGTCACCCATAAAACCGTTCATTCTAGTCATTCCCGCATTATTGTAGAAAAGCGAACCGTCCGCATTAAAAGTCCGGTCTTGAACTACCAACGGAATTTCATAACGACCTAGGGGCAGCGGCAGAGTGTCTTCAAAATCATCAGTCAGAATATAAAAACCGGCTAAACCTTTATAAACGTTCGTTCCGGTCATATCCATCGCGTGATCGTGATACCACAGAGTTGCCGGCAGTTGTTCATTCGGATAGGCATAATCCTTAAAATTGCCGGGCGTTACGATGTCCGTCGGATGCCCGTCAGAAGTTGCGGGCATATGTCCGCCGTGAAGATGCAATGACAAATTTGTCGATAAGTTGTTGGTTTTTCTGACGACAACGCGCCGATTTCGTCGCGCCTTTATTGTCGGGCCGGGAAAGCTGCCGTTATATCCCCAAATTGTGGTGTTAAGACCAGGCAGGATTTGCGTGACAGCTTGTTGGACGGAAAGATTGTAATAGTCAGTAGTCGCATCAACCGAAGTTGGAGATAACAATGGCGGCAATCTAAGCTGTTGGCTAAATGCGGTCGTCTGGGCATTGCCAGATCTTGCGCACGCTAAACCCAAGCCGGCTGCCAAGCCAGCCTTAACAAAACTTCTGCGATCTGTTTTCGTCAAGTAATCACCTCTCAGTTTTGAAACATGTCAATTGCCCCGCGCTATTATACTAGAAACCGCAAATTCCCAAAAAATACACCTCTTATCTTTTTGTCGGCAAAATTATTCTACACGGTTGCCTCCCGCGAGGGTTATCTTACATTTGTGTCATGAATTCGATCCAAGAGAACCATCATGAATGGGATGAGCCTTGCTTTAACAATTCGGCGCGGAGGAGGAAACTGCCATCGGTGACGACGCAGTCGCCGACGTTGATACCTTCGGGGACGGTGAATTGGCCGCCAGTTTCGTTTCCGAGGTGTTGTGCGCATTTAGAACTACAGTGGAACTGAATTATCGTCAGTTTTTCGGCTTAGTTCCGCTGACAAGAGCCTTTTGTTCTTCAATCAACGATTTTGTCTTCCGATACAGAAATATCCCGCGAGCGAAAACTCCGATTGCCAAAATTATCAATAGCCAGCAGCAAAGATAAAAAATTAGGTATAAATCAAACAATTTCATAAAAGCTATCGCCGAAACCAACAATGCAATGGATGCCTGCAAGTGGGAAATCAACGTTCTGGAATTAGATAATTCTGTCCTTTGGACTGCTAATTGAAATGTTGCTATTTCGCGTTTTTCCGACATAATTGGGTTCTTATCCTTCAGAAGCCCGGCATCAGTCGAACCTTGGCGTCTAACTCTCTGTCGATCATTAAAATATGATTCGGGGCAACGCGCGACCAGCTTTCGCGATCGTCGGTCAATCTTTCGGAAGCAACGATAATTCCGCTTTCCTCGTCACGGCAGTCTACAATTCCCGACTTCCCGTCTCTGCTTTGGAATTTTCCGCGTTTTGAGAAGTAGAGCGAAATCGGTTCAATCTTCGGGTTGGAGACATAACGCGCCGTCACAATATTCTGCCCGTCGGTAACCGCGAAATTGTAAATCGAAGTCTGTTCGATTCCGACCTCTCTCGCCCATTCCTCAAGCTGCCCTATTGTGTTGACCAAACCGTCCGCCAGATCAGCCGTCCCGATCTTTTCCGTCTTTTCGCCGAGAAGATTTAGGAAAACGGCAAAGGCGTGTTCGGAATCTGTCGTGCCTTCGATGGCGTGATAAATCCCGTCGGGCAGCGAGTGCCGCAAGCGGCGTTTTATCGAACTAAAACCTTCAATTGTACCGTTGTGCATCCACATAAATCGCCCGTGGCGAAACGGATGACAGTTAGTTTCCGAAACCGCCGATCCAGGTGATGCGGCTCGGACGTGCGCAAAAAAACACTCCGATTTGATGTGTTCAGCCAGGTTCAGCAAATTACGGTTGTTCCACGCGGGGGTGATACTGGCAAAAACGCATGCTTCGTTGGAGACCGCAGGCGAAT
>DLHV01000025.1:34614-40162 GCA_002483395.1 Chloracidobacterium sp. UBA7659
GGAGCGAATTTGCCGGGCGCGAAATCAAGTCGGCGAGTAAAATCTCGCCTCCCACGTAACCGAGAAATCTACACATCGCGATTTCCTCCTACTCCGCGCGCGGGTCATCGGGTCTCAAATAATCCAGCGGGCGACGCTTGAATTCCTCCAAACACCCTTCCGAACAAAAAAAGTACTTTTCGCCTTCATAAATCAACGAATAGCCGGCGGCTTTTTCGTCAATCTCCATTTTGCAAACCAAATCCGTAACCATCATGCTCTCCTAAAATGTGCGGCGAATCAGGCAGCTCTGTCTATCAATTCCACGTTAGTGGTGCGTCGGGTTTTGTTTAAGTATCTCGGCACGGAGCAGGAAGCTGCCTTCGGTGACTATTAGGTCGCCCACCTTCAGGCCTTCGAGAACGGTAAAGCGGCCGTTATTTTCCTTGCCGAGACGAACGGTTCTGACGGCGAAGACATTCGGCTTGTCGGTCGTGACAAAGACGACGTGTTTGTCGTTCATGTTTTGAACCGCCGAAGATGGAATCATCGGCATTGTTCGTTCGGCGGTTCCCATTGAACCGAAAGCGACGTTGACATACATTCCGATCTTAAGAATTTGTTCCGGATTTTCGAGTTCGACACGTACTTGAACCGTTCGGGTTTCCTGGTTGATGTTCGGGTCAATGTATGTAACATGGCCGCGAAAGAGACGGCCGGGATAGGAATCGGTAGTTACGCTCGCTCCGCTTCCGGTGCGAAGCAAGCCGAGGTCCTTTTCATAGACCTGGGCGATGACCCAGACGGTCGCGAGGTTTGTCACACGCATCAATTCCTTATTTGCCTCGACAACCTCACCCTGGTTTGCGTCACGCTTTGTGATGGTTCCGGCGACGGGTGCCGTCAGCGCGATCTCGGATGTGATCTGCGCCGGCGAACGGAGCGAATTAACCCGCTGCGGCGGTAAACCAAGCAGCAAAAGCCGCTGTTTCGCGGTCGCAAGGTTGGATTCGGCGGTTTGGCGTTTGACGGCGGCCTGTTCGAACTCGCCGCGGCTGACCGGATTGATCTCGGCGACCTTTACCGCGCGGTCGTAGCGTTTTTTTGCTTCTGTTATGTTCGCCTCAGCTGTTTTCAGCTTGGTTGTCGTCTGTTCAAATTCCTCACGGCTGGCCGCGCCTATCTCAAGAAGCTTGGCGGTGCGCTCGTGATGCTTGTGATGCTCGACTAGTTCCGCGTCAGCGGTTTTTAGCGAGGCCAGAGCCTGATCGAGTTCGGCATTGCTTGACGGGCTGATCTTGACGAGACGAGCCGCGCGTTCGTAGTTTTGCCGGGCGGTCTGAGCCTCGGTCTGCAATGCAAGATACCGCGACTGCGACGCCGCAAGTTCGTCGCTGAAAATAACGGCAAGTGTTTGCCCCTTGGATACGTTCTGGCCGAGTTCGCCTTTGACGCTCCGCAAAATGCCGCCGACCAGCGAAATGAGCGGAGTTTCCTTATAGGCGTCGGGCTGCACGACACCGGTCGCCGCAACCGACATCGCCTCGCTCGACAAAGTTTCACCGACGGTCTCGATCTTGATGCCGATCTTTTCAACCTGGTCCGGTTGGATAGTTACGGTTTGTTCACCGGACGTTTCCGAAGTTTGCGATGCGCTGTTATCGCCGAATGAAACAGTTCGCGGTGTGGGCACGACGTTTCCTTGTTGCGTTCCGCGCAAAAACCAGAAAAGCAATGCTCCCACCACCACGACGCCGATTGCCGCACCCGCAATATAGAGCGGCTTGCGGTTCGGAGTTGCATGGGAAACCGGTTCCAGATCTTCGGTAATGATGTCTCGGTTATTTTCTTCGCTCATTTCTTTTTTAGCTCCGGCGCATTGACCGCCCGCATGATCTCAATGTCTGCCATGTATGTTTCAAGCTCGGCGTCGATCAACTCGTTCTCGACATCGAGAAAGCGCCGTTCTTCTGCAATGTAGTCAAGCAGGCTTCGCGAACCGAGTTCGTAGGTTTGCCAAATAACCTGCAAATTCGCATTGGCCTGATCGCGCACGCCATTTTGAAAGATTGACAGCGAGCGAGCCGCCCGGTTATATTTTGCAAACGCCGTCGCCACCTCGCGGCGGATCGTCAATTCACCAAACTCAATTCGCCGTTGCGCCGCCTGCCGGTCAAACATTGCGGCCTCGACCGCACCCTGATTCCGGTTGCGAACGGGCATCTCGATCTCGACGCCAAAGGTGAAAAAGTGAAAAACATCCTGCACGGGACGCAAAATGCCGTGGTCGTCGAAGCCACTGACAGGAAAACTCGAATCCATCCTCTGATACCCGGCCTTGACGCTAGCGTCGATCCTCCCGCCGGCCTTTGCCTGCTCGATTCTTGCGGCGGCAAGCTGCTCGACGGTTCTTGCGCCTTGCAGATCTGGGCGCTCGCGCAATGCATCGTCGGTGGACGCGGCCAACGGCGGCAAGGGCGCAATCAGGTTGTCAAAATCACCGCGAAGACGCAAAGGATCGTCCGGCTTCATGCCGATCATATTCCGAAGCTCGAACATTGCGGCCTCGACCTTGCCTTCGACGGTCTCGCGGATCGACTGCAGCCGGTTGACCTCGACTAGAAAGATATTCTGTTCGAGCGGCGCGATCTTGCCTTCGGTGACTCTGGCTGCAACTAACTCGTAGCCTTGTTTCGCTGCCGCCAATGTTTTTTCCGTAACATCCAGCTTCTTGATCGCCGCCAAGGCCTCGCCGAACTTGAGCCGCACGTCGGATGCGAGCAGCCGTTCCTGATTGGCAAGCTCGTATTCGCGAGCTTCCAATTCTTTTTGAGCAACGGCGATCCGCGCCGCGCGCCGACCGCCGAGTTCAAGCGGCAGCATCACCTCGGCCATTGCATTGTTATCGACACCGCTTATCTGTTTTGCACCGCTTGCGTTGAGCGTCGGATTCGGCCGCAACCCAGCTTGTTTGACCAATGCACGCATGGCGTCAACCTCCTTTCGCGACGCTTGCAGCTCGCCGTTGTTTTCGAGTGCGAGGGCAGCGGCCGCGTCGGCTGTCATGCCGCCGGCTTGATCAAGATATCGAGACATTCTGTCTGGCGTTGGTGTCGGAGCCTGTCCAAAGACATACACCGCACTCTCCCTCGACATTAGTGTCAGCGCAATAACCAGAATTACTCTGTAGCGTTTTATGTGCATTTAACCTAACTTCCCCGTCATGTTAATGCGACTCCAGAAACTTCCCTTGCGGACCGACGCCGCCCATATGCACTAACTGTGCTCCATGATGGCCGGCGATCGAAACTGTGATCGATGCTCCGACGAGCAAGATCAAAACGGCTGCTTCGCTCCACCATTTTCTGCTTACGAAGAAATGTGAAACGCCTTTTGCCGCCAAAGCTGCAAGTGCGAGCCACCATGTGTATTTCGCCATTAGCTCGTGCGTTTCAAATATGCCGCTGACATGTTCGGGCAAATTCATCGGGTGGGCATGAAAGGTATTTGACGCGAGCCAAACGGAGATCGTCCCAATGAGCAATAAGATCAACGTCGCAACACTGAACTCTTTCCGGTACATGACGAAAGAAAGCATCTGAAACACGGCGGCGAAGATCAGAAGCACGACTGGAAAATGCACGATAAGCGGATGATAGTTCGGAAAGTCCTCGACCATATTCATCGGCATGGGCTCTGCTTTTGTCTCAACTGGAGCGGCGNNCGGCGGGTGCGGGTGAAGCCGTGTTAGCTGCCTGCGGCGTCGGTGATGGAGTATCATGGCGTTCGTGAGCCGAGAGCGATCCGGTCAGGCCGACGAATAATAATACAGACAACAATCTTGCGTGACGAATAATGTTTATTTTCATAATCCAGCTTCCTTTCTAAGTTCCCGTTCCCGCAGCCAGTAGAAGATCACCGGCGTGATGATAAGAACATGTAACAGACTCGAAACCATTCCGCCCAAGACGGGGGCCGCAAGTGGTTTCATTACCTCGGACCCGGCGCTTGTGCTCCACATGATAGGCAGAAGTCCGGCTACCACGGTCGAAACCGTCATCACTTTTGGCCGCAGACGCAGCAACGCGCCGTCAATCACGGCCTGCAAGAGTTCTTTCGGCATCAACTGCCGGCCCAACTCTTCGCGTTTTTTATGGACGGATTCATTCAGATAAGTCACCATCACGACCGCCGTCTGCACCGCCGTTCCGAACAACGCGATGAATCCCACCCAAACCGCGACCGAGAAGTTGTAACCGAGAAGCCAGACAAGATAAACGCCGCCTGTCAGGGCGAACGGCACGGCCATCAAAACGTGTGCCGCCTCGAGCGCCGAGTGATATGTCATATAAAGCAGACCAAAGATCACGAGCAAAACGATCGGCACGACAAAAAGCAAACGGCTCTTGGCACGTTGCTGATTTTCGTACTGGCCGCTCCATGCGATGTAGTATCCCGCCGGAAGCTCAACCTGTTGAGCAACCGCTTTTTTCGCCTCATCGACAAAACTACCAACGTCACGGCCGCGGACATTCAGAAGCACTGTGCCGCGAAGCAAGCCGTTCTCGCTCTGGATCATCGTCGCTCCCTCGACCGAGCGAATTTCAGCCACCTGAGAAAGCGGCACCGAGCCGCCATTTGCCATTGCGATAGGAATTTGACCCAACGCTTCGGGCGTATCGCGAAACTGCTTTGCATACCGAACGCGGACCGGGAAACGCCGCCGCCCTTCGACCGTGACCGAAAGATTTGTTTCGCCGATACCCTTTTCAATCGTATCTTGAATTACGGCTACGTCTATCCCGTAGCGCGCAGCCGCCGGACGGTTGATCTTTATATCGACATAGGGCGAACCGCCGATTTGTTCTGGATAAACGTCAGCCGAGCCGGGAACTATTTTGACGACTTGGGCGACCTGTCGTGAGATCGTTTCAAGCTGTTTCAGATCGTTGCCGAATATCTTGATTCCGACCTGCGTCCGGATGCCTGTCGCGAGCATCTCTATACGGTTTATGATCGGCTGCGTCCAAATGTTCGTGACGCCGGGCATCCGCAGTTTTTCATCCATTTCGGAGATCAGCGACTCTCGGGTCAGCCCCGAGCGCCATTGTTCCTGCGGTTTGAGATGAATGATCGTCTCATTCATATTCATCGGCGCCGGGTCGGTCGAGGTTTCCGCTCGCCCAGCCTTGCCGACCGCCCATTCGACCTCGGGAAACGCCTTTAGCATTTCATCCTGCTTGCCCATGATCTTGTGAGCCTCGTCTATCGAGATCGCAGGGTCGGTAACGGGCATAAACATCACGTCACCTTCGTTCAGCGGCGGCATAAACTCGCTGCCGATGCCGGTAGCCAAAATGATCGCGCCGACGAACAACGCAGCGGCCATGCAGACCGAGATCAATCGATGTTTAAGCGCTAACGTCAGCACCGGCTCATAAAGGCTCCGGAGAAAACGCATCACCGGATTGGCTCCCTCGGAATGAACCTTGCCGCCGATGAGAAACGTGCAGAGCACGGGAACGAGCGTCACGGCGAGTAGCGTAGCACCCGCCATCGCAAACGTCTT
>DLHV01000154.1 GCA_002483395.1 Chloracidobacterium sp. UBA7659
CAGGAAATTATGGTAGTTATCTGACGAAAGTTCTATCGACTTCTGACCCTGCTTTCCTCGCACATCCCGCGAGCATTACGGTAACACTTCCAGCCGGAGGCACAAGAACTGTATCGAACCCATTACGCACAACAACCAGACTTCTAAATGCCCGAAGCGAAGGCAGGTTGCAACTGCCGACCAGGCATAAGGTTAATTTGAGGTTCACTAAAATTTTCAAATTGCCTTGGGAAAGTCAACAAATCGAGAGTGCAGTTGATATCTTCAATGTTTTCAATGAATCCNNTGAATCAACCCCTTTGTTTTTTGCAAATGCAACCCGTCCTGATTTGACGACATTTGGAACTTACTCATCATTTAGAGGTTCACCGCGAGGAGTTCAGTTGTCGTTTAGATATAGATTTTAGCTCTACGGGGGTAAGAGCTAATTGGTGCGGCAGGGTAAATCTTGCCTTGCCGCACCACCCAAGTTTCAAACATCAGTTTAAATGACGGACTTTTCATGGGTAGCTCGTGCAGGTTGAACTGTGCATTTTTTGAAGCCATTCAAATTATAAAACAAAAAATTCGTTAAACTGGAACTTAAAATGAGGATAAAATTTTTATGAATCGTTCTGTTATCAAGGCTTTAGGTTTTTTACTTTTTCTTGTTCCTTTCAGCGTTTCAGCCCAAACGGCTAAAACTGTCACTATCAAAGGAGTTCTCAAGAATTTCAGCAATCAGGTGAAAGTTGAAGATATGTCGGATTTGCAATATTTGGCAACGCCGACTGCCGAAAGAATTGTGATTCCTGATGCTGATGGAAAATTTCAAATCACTTTTAAATTAAACAGTCCCAATTATTTTCGATTGGGCAGAAATATTTTGTATCTTTCACCGGGCGATAATTTGACAGTTATCATTGACCGTGACAATTCGCTCAAGGGCGATTTCAAAGGAAAAGGAAGTCAGGCGAATATGTTTTTGCTGACTACGCCGTTTCCAAAAGCCGGTTCTTTCTTGGAAGCGGGCAGAAACGCCAAGCTGGCAGCTAAAGAAACGGTTGATTTTATTTTGGAAACTGCCCGCAATAGAAAAAAAGCGTTAGACCTACTGAAAGGCGTTACGCCGGAATTCAAAAGACTCGAAACCGCCCGCATCAAAGCCGACACAATCAATAGTCTCTTTAGCGGACGAATCCCTTACAGACCAAAACTTTCCGCCGATGCTCTGAAAATCTATGACGAGGAATACAAAAAAATATCTGAAGCAGCGATAGAAAATCATCGAAAAAACTTTGTTGATTTTTCCTTGATGAAACTTGTCGTCTATCGGGATATTGCGAAGCATTTGCTTAAATATTCCACAAATCAAGCCGACATTCAAAAAATAACCGACTGGCAGACTGCAAGTTCTTTGGTCAGTTCGATGAACAATACGAGTGATAAAAACGAACTCAAAAAGTTCGATTCCAAGATTTCATCAATCAAAACCCTCAAATATCAAACTGTCCTTAAGCAAAGATTGCAGGAGTTATTAAAATTCGGCAGAGGTGATATTGCCGTAGATTTTACGGCTGTTGACACAAAAGGAACTACCGTTAATCTGACAAGTCTGAAAGGAAAAGTGATTTACATTGATATGTGGGCAACTTGGTGCGGACCTTGTTACGCCGAAATGCCTTTCTATGAAAAGCTAAAAGAAAAGTATAAAGGCAATGAAAATATTGCTTTTGTTTCGCTTTCGATAGATGACGAAATAGATCTCTGGAAAAAGGATATTGATAAGCGAAAAGCCGATGGAATCCAATGGCTGATTAATCGAAACAGCTTGCTTGATTACAACATTGTCGGAGTTCCGCGAACGATAATTATTGATAAATCATTTAAGATTGCTGATTTGAACGCACCTGTTCCTTCCTCAAAAGACACTGAAAAGATTATCGAGGGACTTTTGCAATAAATCTTGATTCAAAATTTTATGAAAAAAAATATTACTCGCTTTATTCATTTTTGTTCTGTCTAGTTTCTCCTTATCAATCTTCGGACAAACCGAACTTAAAACTTTAACCGAAAAGGATTACGGAAAATGGGAGACTTTGGGATTCCGCACGATTTTTTCCAATGACGGAAAGTGGATAGTTTACACGGTTTCAAACAATGATAAAGAAACCGAATTACGTCTCCACGATTTATCGAGNNTAAAAATGGCGGAAGTCAAGTATTTTCTGAAGATAATAAATGGCTTGGTTATTTAATTTCGCCTGATGCTAAGACAATCGAAACACTTACAAAAGAAAAGAAGCCAATCATCAGAAAATTTGAACTGATGAATCTCGCCACCGGAGAAACAAGCAAAGTCGAGAATATTTCTTCGTTTGGTTTCAGCAAAGACGGAAAGTTTCTTGCCTTGAAACCGAATCCTGATCCGAAATCGGAAAGCAAAACAAGCACGATTATTGTCAGCAATTTAGCCACGGGAATGGATTTCACGTTCGGCAATGTTAAAGAATATGTGTGGAGCGACCAAGGTTCGCTGCTGGCAATGATCGTTGATACAAAAGAAGTTGTCGGAAACAGCGTAATGCTTTTTGACGGCAAAGTTTCCGTAGTTCTCGATAGCAAAGAAGCTGTTTATAATAAATTAACCTGGCGAAGAGATTCCACCGATCTTGCCGTTTTTCGTTCGCAAAAAACCGAAGGATTCAAAGACGAGACCAACAATATTCTGGTCTGGAAAAATGCTTCCATTTCAAGTGCCGTAAGCGATTTTAATCCTGTGAAAACAGTCGGTTTTCCGGAGGATATGCGGATTCTAGATAAAAAACCGCTCCAATGGTCGGCAGACGGAAATTCCGTTTTCTTTTCCATTGATACGCGGGAAAAATCGCCTGCCAAGCCGAAACCGACTGAAAAGGACGCTCCGAAAGAAAAAGAAGATTTGCCGGAACCTGCGGCTGTTGAGATCTGGAACAGCAAAGACGTTTTAACAATTCCCGAGCAAAAAGCGGACCCGATAGACAATTCCTTTCTTTCAGTCTGGCATTTAGATAAAAACAAGTTTGTCCAAATTGGCAGCAAAGAGGTGAAAGATGTGCGATTCCAGCCTGACAGTAAAATTCTGCTCGGTTTGGATCACACGCCATACGAATTTCAAGAGATGTTTGGCAGACCAAGTTCGGATATTTATTCAATCAACATCGAAACCGGCGAGCGAAAAAAACTCCTCACCAATGTCGTCTATACGCAAAATGTAAGTCCACGCGGAGATGCATTTCCTTACATCAAGGACAATCACTTTCACCTCTACAATTTGGCAACAGGAAAAGACACGAATCTGACTAAGGATATTGACGCATCATTTGTGGACCTCGACGACGACCACCCTGTTCTACAAAAAAGACCATACGAATTTGCGGGTTGGGATAAGACCGGCTCATACTTTGTCGCCCATTCAAAATATGACATTTGGAAATTTGATGTCAAAACTGGAAAAGGGACGCGTTTAACTGATGGAAAAGCCGAGCAAATTGAGAACCGATATATTTCGGTTGACAATCGTAGTAGATACATCAATTTGGACGAACCTATTTACGTTCAGAGAGTTGGAGATTGGAGCAAAAAATCGGGTTATTCAAAACTCATCGGAAGTTCTCTAAATCATATCTTTTGGGGGGATGCCAGAGTTGGTCGTTTAACGATGGCAAAAGATAAAGAAGTTGCCGCATTTATGATCGAAAAACATAACGACTCGCCGGATGTCTTCGTTTCCCGCGACGGGACTTCAAATATCCAACAAGTCTCGAAAACAAATCCGTTGGAAAATGAATTTAAGCCCGGAAAAGCCGAGTTAATCGAATATACAAACGCCAACGGCATAAAACTTCAAGGCAGTTTGTATTATCCCGATGATTACACGCCCGGCAAAAAATATCCGATGATTACCTATATCTACGAAAGGTTGTCAGATGGTTTTCATTCCTATAATGTACCGTCCAAAACTAATTACTATGGTAGGAGAGTGTTCACCAGCAAAGGATATTTCGTGTTCAACCCGGATATTGTTTTTGATGCGGGTGATCCGGGAGTTTCTTCGGTTAAAACTTTGGAAATCGCCGTCAAAGCGGTGGTTGATAAAGGACTGGTTGATGCGAAAAAAGTCGGATTGGTCGGGCATTCGTGGGGCGGTTATCAAGCGGCTTTTGCCGTCACCGGAACTAATATTTTCGCCGCTGTCGTGGCAGGTTCGGGTATTTCAGACTTGCTGACAATGTATGGCACCCTCACGCCGCAATTCCAAAATCAGTTTGAGAGTAAGCATTTTGAAGTTGGTCAGGAGCGAATGGTAAATCCGCCTTGGCAAGATATAAAAGACTATTTACGCAATTCGGCGATTCCCAATATTGACAAAATGCAAACGCCTTTGCTGATGGAAGTAGGTGATGCCGATACCAATGTTAATCCGGGACAAGGGCATCAAATGTATAATGCGGCACGCCGTGCCAAAAAAGAGATGGTCTTGCTGGTTTATGCCAAGGAAGGACACGGTTTACGCGAAGAAAAAAATCAAGCTGACTATCAAAAAAGAATTTTAGAATGGTTTGGACACTACCTGAAGGGTGACCCGCCAAAGAGTTGGATAAAAGATAATATTTCGAATGAAAAACAACAGGAATTATTGAAAAAAAGGGAACTGGAATAAAAACGTCAACGAATTACTTTTGAAGTACAAATTTTATTGAATTTGGATTGGCTTCGCGTACAAAGCTATACTGAGTTCGAGTCTCTCCCGAGTACACCGATCGTTCAATCGCCAGTGCGCGAGATAGAATATTTTGCCAGCGAAATCGTGAATATCCCCAGCATCCCGACCTTAGATTCCTGTTATCTGCCCATTAGTTAAGAATCCGGTGTAAAATGACATTCATCAATGTAAAATGTCACATATCACCACATCGCCCGAAATCGTGATATTGCGAATAATTTCTGGGACTATTTTATAGGGTAGCACGGATGGAGAATGAAAATCCGTCTTAGGAATGCAGCAGCTACTGCAGGTAATCTGTCAGTAATCGTCTGCTATAGGATGGTTGCAAAATGGTTGCACTTTTCTCGATGCATATTGGTTCAATAGTTTCAGGGATTGCTGGAAAGTATTAATTTTAATGCATTTTGATTAACTTTGAGAACTTATGATTTACCTTCAGGTTGGTTGGGGTGCGAGAGGTCGTGAGTTCAAATCTCGCCGTCCCGACCAATAAACATGGGGCTTTCAGCGATTTGCGGAAAGCCCCATTTTTAAAGATGGTGGCAAGATGGTGGCAGTTTCCGTTTTCATACCTTTTCCCGATCAAAATTTCCAATAACTAATCAAAGCTTTTCTTGCGTTGTGCAAAGATTCGCCAACCGGAGCAGAAGTGCGCCGTTCGGTTCGTTTCTGTTTCATTTTACGTAAATCGTCATTGGAAATAGGCTTTTTTTCAAGGCACGTATCTTGCCAATGTGGCAGTTGGAGGACATTGCTAATGGTTGAAGTAGTTACCATCGAGAAAACCGAACTGATCCGCTTAATTGACACATCGATCGCGGGAGCGATCGAGAAGGCTATCAATTCAACGAAGCCGCCGGACATCATGACGAAGGCAGAGGTTGCGAAGTATCTCAAGAAGTCTCTCCCAACCATAAACCGGTGGATGAGATATCACGGACTTCCTTATCACGGCGTCGGTCGCCCATCATTCAATCGTGCCGAAGTTGACGAATGGCTAACTCAGATCTGAGGAAAGTATGGCAGTTTATAAACGGTACAAGGGAAGGAAAATCTCATCGAAGCATCCGGCCTATAGCAAAGCCCGCTGGTGGGTCTATAAGCGTATAAAGGGACAGCCTACTCTTCACCAGGGCATTCCTGAAGCGCGAACACGAGAAGAAGCCGAACTGGCTGAAAGGCAGCTCGTGAAGAAGATGTTTGACAAATCCTATGGCGTAACCGACAGCACAACTACCTTCGAAAGTTTTGTTGAATCGACCTATCGAAAATACGTCGAGCAAAACAACGTAAATAAGATTGCCAAGAACCAGTATATACGGCTACTGCTCAGCCATTTTAAGAACCGGCCGCTGCATACAATTACCCCGCAAGACTGCCGTGACTGCCAATCCAAGCTCCAATCAAAATCGAACAAACGGAAGACGAAAAGCAGCCTCTCTCCCTCCTCTATAAACCGGATCATGTCCACCGCTTCGAAGATCTTTAGCCTTGCATGCGAGGAGGGAATTCTCGATCGCAACCCGATGCAGTATGTCAAAGCTCTTCCGGAGCCGCCGCCACGCAAGCGGCTGCTGACTGCCCAACAAAAAGAGAGTTTGTGGCAGGAACTCGATAAGGATCAACTATTGATCCGGCTTGTCATTTTGGCAGTAAACCTGCCGCTACGACGCGGCCAGCTCCTGGCCTTAGATGAGAACGCCCTGGACTTTGAGCAGGAGCGAATCGCCGTTATCCGATCCAAGGGGCGACCGCCGCGTTTAGTGCCGATGAATAAAACGGCTGCATCAGTATTACGCGCAATGATCGCGGACAAGCAATTACCTTTCCCTCTCAAGGACTTTCGCAAGCGATGGAACCCTGCTCTTATTCGAGCCGGGATTAACAAACTCGGTGGAACCCGGGAAGAGAATTATCATTTCCACGACCTTCGCAGCTATTTCGCGAGTGAACTTATTCGTCGGAATACTAATCCACTCGTAGTTCAAAATCTCTTCGCTCATTCAGATATGAGCATAACCAATATCTACGCTGATACTGATGCAGACCTGATGTTGGAAGCGGTGAAACGTCTCGATGATGTGCAACAAACTGAGGGTATTCAATAAGTCTTAGCGAGGGCTTTCAGAGAAAGTCCCGGAACTCTCGAAGCAGACAGGGCGAGCATTTCAATTTCGAGTGGGTCAAATGACGAGATTTCTGTAAATGTGTCGGCGATTCGGAACTCCATTCTTCTCACCTCGCGGAGTCAACTTCGATAACTTTCTTCAAATCTGCAATATGTGTTTCAGTGAACCTAATCGTTAAGTCTTTCTGAGCGAGAATAACTTCCATCTCGTCTGAATCTTCGATTGAGAGGAACAATGAAAGAATCAGATCCTCGCAATTGTTCGCATACTTAAACATTGCGGAGTGATTCGGACACAGCGCCAAATAGTTTTGATAGTGTCGCGCATCCAGACCGAGAATAAACTCAACCGTTTCAAAATAGGTCTCGCATCGCATGTAGAAGATGGCGATGGCTTTGCTGCGCGTGAGATGATCAGCCTTGTTTTTAAGGAATTTCAAAAGTCGTCAGGTAGCGTGTTAGAATCGCTAGTGATCAATCAATAAGCGGTGAAACAAACTGCACAGGGAAATTCGCGGATCGTATCTCATCCGGAAAACTATTCTGTCGAGCTGCTCCTTTTCCAAGGCAATGTGAATTTCAGCCGGAACAAGAACCCTTCGGATAATGAAAAAAATATCCCGCAGAGAATTACTAAAGCTCGGCGGCGTCGCGATCGCGGGAAATACCCTGATCGGATGCGGCGGGACTATACCGAAGCCCTCAGCAGGCCTTGATGTCGGTCAGGCGCCGGTTGTGACCTCGCAAGGCCGGATTTTGCCGCCGGATGCCGCACGCCTGGAAAAACAGGTCTTATTTGAGGCCGCCTCCGAACCGCGACATCTGGATATTGCCAGGGATATTTACGGAGCCGGCGTGGCGATAAATTGGGGCGGCGAACCGTTGCTTCGGCGTGACATAGACCAGAATCTCGTTCCTGCCATGGCCGAATCCTGGCAGGCCGGAAAGAACGGGGAATACTGGGATTTCGTTATCCGCGAAAATGCGCGATGGAGCGACGGTGTACCGATTACTGCTGACGACTGGGTTTTTACGTTTCGCCATCTTTCTTCACCTACGCTCGATAACGCCTGGACGTCGTTCTATTACGACATCAAAGGAATTCAGAACTACAAAGAGGGAAGAGGTCGCGCCCAGGACATCGGCGTTCATGCGGTTGACAAGCGAACCGTAAGGATTTACGGCGAACACGGAGCGATCCCACACATTCCCGCCATGATGGCGTATCAGGCCGCCGTGCCCACGCCTCGGCACAAGGCGGAGAAGGACCCGGAACACTGGGCGGACACAGCGGATAATTTCGTTTCTTCAGGGCCGATGCGGCTTTTGAAGTGGGAGCATAACCAGCGTTTCGAATGGGACGCGAACCCGTATTACAACGGACCGCACAAACCCGGAATTCAAAGATTGATTCAGCTGGTCGGTGCACCGTCGGTCGGATGGTTTAATTCGTGGCTCAACAAGGAAATCGATTACATCGCAATCCTGCAGCCGCAGGAACTCGCCGAAGTCGTAAACGACAACGAACTGAGTCAATACCTTCATTCGTACAACAATTTTCAGTCAGACTATTTGTCGTTCGATTGTCTGCGTCCGCTGTTCGACGATCTGCGGATTCGACAGGCACTTTCGCACGCGATAGATCGAACGCCGTTTTGCGAAAAAGTCATGCTGAAAACATGTGTTCCGGGATTTTCGATGCTGCCTCCAGGGTTTCCCGCACACAATCCCGAGTTAAAGACGATCCAGGACTTTGACGTCGAAAAGGCCCGTTCGCTGCTTGCCGAGGCGGGTTTTCCGAATGGGATGGACGCGAATGGAAATCAGTTAGTGCTACCGCTGTTTTCGAACGGGCGCGACGTCGCTCTGGAATATGTCAAAGACCAGTGGGAACGCTATCTGAATATTTCCATCAATCTGCAAATTTTGGAAGGAGCGGTCTGGGGCGCACGGCGGTCGCGCCATGAAATGCCTCTATACCGCGGCCAGTATGAATATGACTACCTTGATCCGGCAAATATGCTGACCCAGCTTTGGCGTAGCTCCGGAAAAAATGGTTCCCCGCGTCACGCATGGAGAAATGTGCGGTTTGATGAATTAGTGACCGAGGCAAGCCGTGAAATTGACGACCCGAAACGAATGGATCTCTACCGCAGGGCCGAAAGGATCCTGGTGGAAGACGTTGGCGGACTTTTTCTGACGCACCAGGTTACCAATCAGGTCTGGTATCCTTACCTGACTGGATTTGAGCCGCAGAAAGACGGCAATATTGTATTTCGTTACCTCGATATTTCACGCTTTCAGATGTACATCAGAAACGACGTTGATGATTGGCGGGACCGCTGGTCCGCATAGATACTCCGTGGTCGCAATAGATGAAAACTCTTCTTGAGGTCGAAAACCTGCAAACGCAGTTCACACTGGGTAAAACGGCTATCCCGGTGATCAAGGGGGTTTCTTTTTCGATCGCCGAAGGGGAAGTTTTAGGTTTGGTCGGTGAATCCGGAAGCGGAAAAACGATCACGTCGCTTTCGATTATGCGGCTTATTGACCCACCAGGCGAGATCACCGGCGGCAAAGTTATTTTCCACGATTCAGACAGACAAATCGATCTATTAAGACAATCGGACAAAGAACTCGAAAATATTTTGGGAAATCGGATCGCGATGATCTTTCAGGATCCGATGACTTCGCTCAACCCGGTTTTGACGATCGGTTTTCAGATCGCCGAAACGCTGCGTGTTCATCGCCGATTTTCGCGGAGGGATGCGAAACAAAAGGCGACTGACCTGTTGGAAAAAGTGGGAATCGGCGGACATCGACTTTACGATTACCCGCACGAGTTTTCCGGCGGAATGCGTCAGCGGGTGATGATCGCGATGGCGATAGCCTGCGAACCCAAATTGCTCATTGCCGACGAACCTACGACCGGGCTCGATGTTACGATCCAGGCGCAGATATTAAACCTGCTGCGCAAATTCCAACACGAACTTGGAATGTCAATCATCTTTATCAGCCACGATCTCGGTGTTGTCGCGAAGCTGGCAGACAGAGTCGCGGTCATGTATGCGGGGAGGATCGTGGAAACTGCGTCAGTAAAAGATATTTTCGAACGTCCGCAGCATCCTTACACGCAAGCATTGGTCTCGTCGATCCCCAGGCTCGGTTTTCGCGGCAAAAGGTTACGGACGATCCCAGGAGTTCAACCGCGGCTTCGCGAAAATAGTATCGGATGTTCATTTTATCCGCGTTGTGATCACCGTATCGGTATCTGCGCAATTGAAACACCTGTTTTGGAGGAATTTTTTCCGCAGCAATCGGCGGCCTGTTTTGTTGCGCAGACAAAGGTTGGAGGGCGACTCCGTTCTGGTCAATAAAACATCTCTTATGTCTGAGCCGATCCTCCAAGCCATCGATCTAACAAAGACCTTCACCGTCGGAAGTGGTATTTTCGGCCGCGCGAAAATCGAGAATGTGGCCGTGAACCGCGTCAATTTCGAAATCGAAAAGGGTGAAACCCTCGGTTTGGTAGGCGAATCAGGCTGTGGAAAATCGACACTCGCTTTATCGATTTTAGGCCTTTATAAAGCGACTAGTGGCCGTATTTTATTTAATGGAAAGGATATAACAAACGCGGATGAGAGGCTTTTGAAACCGATCCGCCGGCAGATGCAAATGATCTTTCAGGATCCGCTTGCTTCGCTCGACCCTCGCCTCACTGTCGAGCAGATCATCAGTGAGCCGCTGGAAATTCATGGCATTGGAACCAGGACCGAGCGAACGAATCTTGCTGCTGAAATGCTCGAACGAGTTGGCCTGTCGAGCGAGAATCTCTATCTTTTACCGTACATTGTGACCCACCGTCCGCGCTTATTTTTAGAATTCCTTTTCAGAAAATAAGGAAGAAGACATCGATGAAGACATGCAAGAAGAAGAGATGAACGGCATGGACCTCCTCCTGGAATGGCTATCGCCGGACCGTGTGGAAGCCTCGACGTTATACATGCAATTATGGCAGGGCCTGGTGGTTTACTTCCTTCGCAACTTCGATGATGCCGAAAGCCTCGCCACAGAGGCTATCCGGCGGACAATGGAAAAACTGAAAGATGGGGCAATAGACTGTCGGGCGGGCAAAGCGCGAGGTTATGTATACGGGGTTGCCCGTTTGATAAAACTCGAGGAGTTTCGTAGGAAGGGCCGCCACGTCCCCTGGAACGAGGAGATTGGAGAATCTCCGCTGGAAATAGATGAGGGTTTTCCCGAGGAACTCTATCAGATGCTCGAGCAGTGCATAGCAAAACTCCCATACAATGAACAGCAGCTTCTTTTAGAATATATNNATTCCCGAAGACCGATTCCGCCTAGATCTCGCGGAGAAATGGAATATTAGTATACGAACGTTGCGCGTGAAAATCTTGAGGCTCAAAAAAGGTCTCCGAGAATGTGTTGAAAAACGTAAGAACGAATTGGAATAGGGAGAATCAGGGCAAGAGCTATTTTTTCGGCGCTAATTGCGTACATTATCTTGGGCTCTCACGTAAAATCCAATGATAGCTATTTCGACAAAACAAGCCTGATCCACTCCTAATTGGGCCTGAAATTTGCGTCCTGTAATTTTCAGGCTTAAGAAGCATATTCAAATAGAGAGGATCACCGAACTAAATACTNNTGAATAAACAACTGGATGAGGAAACCACACTGATTCGCAATTATTTGCTGAACCAGTTGGATGAAGAGGCTGCCGAAGCAATCGGTGAAAGAGTTGTCACGGACCCAGAGTTTCTTGAACGCGTCATGCTCACGGAAGGGAAACTTTTTGAGGACGCAGCGGCCGGACGCTTAAACATTAACGAGAACGAAAGTGTAAAGATGTTCTTTGATCGTCCCGCCAACCGGGAGAGGCTGGAGTTTGACCTTGCTCTATATAAGATCGCGGAACGTGCCCGCGAGTCTCAAGAACCGGTCAAAACCGAAAGTCCTACTTCGCAAAAAAAACCGTTATTTGCCTTTCTTGCCTTTCGCCCGTACCTTGTCTTTGGGACGGTGGCTCTCGTCCTGGTCGCCGGAATATCCTGGTTTTTTTTCTTTTCAAATTCAAAACGTTCCGGCATTGAGGTTGAGGTGGCACGATTGAACCGCGACGGGGTTAATGCCATCCAACCGGGTCTGAAGGTGCAGGAAATAGCATTGCAGGCTAATTCTTCACGTTCTCCTGATTCACCGATGCCGAGAATTCAGATCACAGCAAATAATGAAATCTTGCAGCTCGAACTCGGTTTGATCAACACCGCATCCAAAACCTATATCGCGACCTTTTTAGACGATCGTGGAAATGAATTATTCGCGGCTCGTGATATCAAGGCGCTAAGCAAAAACGATGGTTCGTATGTTTATGTTCTTATTCCGTCTAAGTCCCTTCAGTCCGGCGATTTTCAGATCAGCCTTCAGGGCCGGACCGACGACGGCACTATGACTCGGGCCGGAAGTTATGCCTTTCGGGTAATAAAACGATAGTTTCCTTCTCTTATGTCGAACAAAACTGCTTTACTAATCGGTATAAACAAATATCCGTTTTTAGCTAATTTTGCTCAACTTAAAGGCTGTGAGAATGATGTGCTCGCGATCGAGCAGATCCTGGAGCAGAAATTCGAGTTTCCAAAGGCAAACATTCATACGTTGCTCGACGAAGATGCCACAAGGCTCGGAATCCTCGACGCGATGAAATCAGTGGCCGCAGGCTGCGGAGAAGACGACACAATTCTGTTTTATTTTAGCGGGCATGGTTCGCGTCTGCGGGCTCGGGAGGAGAACAAGCCCTCCGGTTGGTATGAGACGATCATGCCTTTCGACAGCGGACGCAGGTTCTATCACCCGGAGGCGGTAAACCGGGATATTTGCGATGATGAGATTTATGAATGGCTCATGTCTTTGTCCGAAAAGACATCGAATATTGTCTTGATCTTCGATAGCTGCTATTCCGGCTCAATTCTTCGCGACGATGTCTTCGAACAAGGCTGCCGCTCGGTTGCACCTGATGATACGGTCCTACATGAGGATCCGCGTTTGATCTTTCCTCATCAGCTTCCTTTTAATAGAAATCGTCTAAGCAAGGTGAACAGTCCGAGCGGCTGGCTGCCCGTCAGTGATAAATATGTGTTGATGGCGGCTTGTGCGGAGTATGAACATGCCCACGTGTACAAGCAATGGACCGATGAAGGGGTGATCGAATACGGGGTTTTTACTTATTTTTTATCTGAGGCTTTACGCGACGCCAAGAGCGGGGACACATATCGTGATATCTGGGAGCGGGTTTATCTTGATATAAAAGGGCGTTTTGGAAGACAGAATGCCCAGCTCGAAGGTAACCGCGACCGTGAACTGTTTGGTTCTAGTGAGTTCCGGCCTACAGGTTTCGTGCCGGTGACGCTTCGGCAACATGATCACGTGATCCTGGCCGGGGGTGCGGTGCATGGAGTCAGGCGAAACTCGCAGTGGGCGATCTATCCGTCCGGAACAAAGTCCCCGAGTCCAGCGCGGGATACTCTTGGCATTGTGAAAGTCACCGCAGTCCAGGCCGTCACGGCGAAGGCCAGAATAATCGACGAAAACGTCTCCAATAGTATAAAAGGCGGAAACCGGGCAATTGAAATTTCCCGTCCTCCGAGAGAAGCCCGTCTGAAGATTCAGGTCGAAAATGCTTTGCCAGCGACCGGCGAGCGATTTGATAAATTGGTACGGGATATCGGCCAGTCCACCCTGTTGAAAGTAGTCGCCGGGGACGAGCTGCCGGACGTAAAGCTGCAGGTTGCCGGGAGCCATTTCGAAAAAACAAGCAGCTCTTCGAAACTGCCGGCGAAAGATAGCATTCCGATATGCACCGTCAATGATCGCAGTAATTCTTTGCAGATGCCTCCGCAGCCTCTAACGGGTCCGGCGAGTAATCGAATAATCATCGACAATCTGGAAGCCATCTGTCGCTATCGCCGGGTGCTGGATCTAAGAAATCCAAAAAGCATCATGTCAGGACGGATCGATTTCTCTATTTTGAAACAGAACGAGGATTTATCATGGGGCGAGATCGAGCCTTCTGAGGTTGATTCGAAGGTGATCATTCATGAATCGGACCGTATCGCTTTGCGAGTGATCAATCGATTTGATACGCCGATATTCTTCACTATTTTGGATTTGCGTATTGCAAAGAACATCTCGCTTCTTTACCCCCCTCACGGAGCAAGTGTCATAGTCCACCCGGTCGAAGCCCCCTCCGACCCCTCCAACGAAAGAGCCATTCTAAAGGGCGTGTGCACGATAGGAATGGTCGGGAATGGATATTTTGCATTCTCATTTCCGGATAATTATCCTTTTTCAGCGCCAGCTTCAGACATTGAAACAGTAGAAAAACAAGGACTGGAAATTTTTAAGCTGATTGCAACAACTTACCCGCATGATTTGAGCTTTTTGGAGCAAGCCGGTGTAAGGACGTCGCAGCGTCCCGAGAACATGATCGAGGAGAAGTTCTATCATATTTTGCGGGGCACCGGGGATTTTGATGGAAAGCTTCCGCTTAAATGGAAGAACGAATGGCTCACGATCGAAAAGGCGTTTTTACTTAAAGAAGGCTAAACAAGAAACGGAGATAAGATGTATTTTATTACCCTTATCCCCGCTTACTTATTCGGCCCTAACGCCCCCCCGGAAAGTTGAAAACTTTATTNNTTCGTCGGCGTCTTCCTGGATCCCCCCCTTTACCTCGGGCCACGTCCCCGTTTTGGTTTGCGGCTGGGTTTCCTTTTCTTTCGTGTTGTTCATTGTCGTTCTCTCCCTTATTGTTGATTTAGAACCCGGTTTTAATTTCTTAAATCCGCGGGTTCATAATTAAATGCCAAAATCCCGTACAAATTACACCGCCTTCAAAAAACACTGATGAAGTTCATACCAGTCGAGGCATTAAGACAAGCACAATTATTATCTCTTAGAAAGTTTTACACCCTTACGACTGGCTGGATTCCAGCATTATGGTATTTAGACAAATATAACGAATGCGTAAGGTAACAAATAAAAAACTCGCTCAAAACTATAAAACAATTATCGAGGACTCAGTGGTGAAATGGGCTCTGCTTGCCCGCCAATTTCTTTCCCGCCAAAGCAACGATTTTCTGCAACAGGCAATTCTTGAAGCAAAAAAAATTGATGAAATTGAAATTACCGATTACCTGCAAGCCTTTGCTAACGGTAATATAGGTAAGGTCGATAGATTGGCTGAGCAGCTGATTCCTAAATTAAACCATTCCAATCGTAGCGAAGAAGCCTTAACTATTAATCTGCTTGTCCTTCACACAAGAGCANNAGCAGTAGAGACATATTCTCGATATGAATATAAAAAACAAAAAACCGCGAGAGAAGTAGGAATTCAATCCTGCCAGCAGGCAATTCAAGTATCCCAAATTCTTAACGACAAACCTTGCCAGGCTATTTATTCGGGAAAGTTGGCAAGCGGCTTCGCTAGTTCCCGACAACTTCCGGAAGCGGAATATTTTAATAAACAGGCGTTACAACTCTATCGAGACTGTGCGTTGCAAAAGCCAGATATTTTCATGAAGTATGTGGCGAAGATGCTCAACAATTTAGGAAAGACACAATACACCCAAAGAAAGTTGAGAGAGGCGGAGACTGCGATCGTCGAAGCGCTGAAAATATATCAAAAGTTAGCCGAGGCTAAGCCGCATATTTTCTTACGGTTTGTTGCGATGTCACTCAATAATCTAGGAAAAGTGCAAAACGAACAAAGAAATTTAGCGGACGCAGAGGCCTCATACACCGAGGCGGCGAAAATCTATCAAGGATTAGATAAAAAAAAGCCCAATACTTTCTTACGATCTGTAGCCTTTACGCTCAACAATTTAGGTGCGGTCCAAAGAGCCCAACGAAAACTGACGGAGGCAGAGACTTCTTACTCAAAAGTCTTGAAAATCAGAAAAAAGCTAGCTGAAACAGAACCGCATGTTTTCTTGCAAGGCGTGGCGCAAACGCTTAACAGTTTAGGTAATACGTATTGGGAAAAAAGAAAGATGAAAGAGGCGGAGTCTTCTTACACCGAAGCGTTGGAAATCTATCAAAAGTTGGCCGAAAAAGAACCACTAATTTTCATGAAGTCTGTGGCGAAAACACTGAATAATTTGGGANNGGAAATACACAATATAACCAAAGAAAATTGAGGGAGGCGGAGATTTCTATCATCGGGGCGTTGGAAATCTGTCAAAAGTTAGCCGAGACTGAGCCGCATATTTTCTTGCAAGACGTGGCGACAGCACTTAACAATTTAGGCAATGTGCAAAGAGAACAAAGAAAGCCGAGAGAGGCTGAGACTTCCTTCGTCGAAGCATTGGAAATCAGAAGAAAGTTGGCCGAAACAGATTCACTTGTTTTCTTGCAAGATTTAGCGATGACCCTAAACAATTTAGGTGCTGTGCAAAACGACCAACAAAAATTGAAAGAGGCAGAGATTTCTTACTCGAAATCGTTGGAAATCAGAAGAAAGTTAGTCGAAACAGAGCCGCACATTTTCTTGCAGGATTTAGCGATGTCGCTCAACAATTTAGGAATTATGCAGTACGACCAAAGAAGGTTGAGGGAGGCGGAGACTTCTTTCGTCGAAGCTCTAGAAATCTATAAGAAGTTAGCTGAAACAGAGCCGCATGTTTTCTTGCAAAATGTGGCGATGACGCTTAGCAATTTAGGTGCTATGCAGATCGATCAAAAAAAATTGAGGGAGGCGGAGACTTCTATCGTCGAGGTGTTGAAAATCAGAAGAAAGTTAGCCGAAACAGAGCCGCACATTTTTTTACAAGAGGTGGCGATGTCACTCAACAATTTAGGAAATGTACAATATGAGCAAGATAAACTTGATGTAGCAAAGGAGAATTATGAATCTGCCAGGGGTTTGCTAGAAGACTTGCGGGCTAAGGCAATCACGATTGATGACCGCAACCGCATACTGCAAGCCTTGAGTCTAATTTATAGCAATTTGTTGGATTGCTATATCGAAATGAAGGATTGGAAAAAGACTTTGGAAATTGCTGAACTTGGCAAAAGCCGTTCATTATCTGATTTGCTCGATTTAAAATCCGAAGACTTACAGCCGAAAGCACCGACGTCCAACTCTTCAACAATCGTAAGAAATTTAGGTCGGAAATATTCTGCCGCTATCAAGGAATTGCAACGACTGGAAAGCTATGAAAGATATCTAAGCGAGCAGTTAAGTCAATTCGAAAATACTATCAAACAAATCAAAGACAGCAAAGAAATTGATGATGCCGCGCAGAAAGAATCTTTACGGCAAATGGTAGAAGAAAAACAACTTTTGGAGCTGGAAAAACAAAAAGCCCGGAACCAAAGGTTTGCCAAACAATCCGAATTGAAAAGCGTTTTGGATGGAATTAATAATTACGATAAAGACTTTCCGCCAAAGGCAAAAGAAATCAGCAATGAAGAAATTATCGGAATTTCCAAAAGTATAAACCGGACAATCGTTATTTTTCGTGTTCTTCTCCAGTCAACGGCAATTATTTTCGTTTTTCCGGACGGCAGCCTGCAAGTTGAAACCGCACCGAATTTCGGTCAAGACGAGTTGTTCAGGTTGTTTCATGATGATTGGCTGATTCCTTATCAAAATTGGAAAAAAGATCATAAAATGCCCACTTTGAAAGATGCTTCCTGGCAGGTCTTACCATCATCGCAAATTAAAACCAAAGATTGGATTGCTTCAATGGAAAGAAACTTGAAGACCATTTACAAAAAATTGATTATTCACGTTCACCGGATTTTGAAAGAAAAATCCCCGACAAAAGAAATTTTGTTTATTCCCAGTCAAAGTCTGGCTGTTCTGCCTCTTCACGCAGCGAGCTGGAAGGATAAAAACGGGGAAATACGCTATTTACTTGAAGAATTTACGATCTCATACTGCCCAAGTGTTTCGGTTTTCAAACGCTGTCAGGAAAACGAAAAAAGTCGCACCGACCGGACTCTTCTGATCACTAATCCCACGGGGGATTTAATTTTTTCGGAAAAAGAAACCGAATCTATCAAAACGTTTCATCAGCCAAGCATGAATTTACCCGGAAAGAAAGCGACAAAATCGGCGGTAATCAAAGCTTTGAGAGATGATTACAGTTTCACGCATTTTGCATGTCATGGTTTTTATCATCTGGAAAATCAATTTGATTCGGGACTCGTTATGGCTGATCAAGTTATTAAATTAAGCGAAATAATCAACTGCCATTTTCAGAATAATTGGCTAACGACACTTTCAGCGTGCGAAACGGGAATGGTAGATTTCGCCTCTCCGACGGATGAGCATTTTGGTTTACCACTGGGCTTTATTTTCGCCGGAAGTCCAAGTATTTGGGCGTCGTTATGGTCGGTGAGCGATGAAACAACCTCTCTGCTGATGCAGGATGCTTATCAAAATCTGAGCAAAGAAGAATTTCATAACAACAAACCCGAGGCGCTGAGACAGGCGCAATTATCAACTCTCAGAAAGTTTTCACACCCTTATTACTGGGCGGGATTTCAACATTACGGAATATGAATTAACGAATTATCGAAGAGCCTGAGATTTATTTAAGGTATGTCGAGGATGTTTGAAAGCCACTTTGAATCATGATCGATTTACGGATGGTTTGAGCCCTTTGAGCCATCGATCTAGATTTTGTCGCCCCTTCGCCTAGATCATATCGTCGTACCCAAGTAAGAATAACTCTGGTTAGTCCTGTCGAAATCTCCGAAACAGGTGTATATTTCCTTCTAGGAGTTCATGCGCGTGCTGGATAATTGCTATGAAATTCCAAAGTGCAATCAGCGGAAACGGGATCGTCGTTCGCACATGCGCCTGATGCTAATCGGTGGTTACGCGACCGGATTGCGGATAGATGAACTACTGCAAGTATCGCGGGATGTTGAGAATAGACGATGCCAAGCGAATCGGCGTGATCAAGCTCGTGATGAACGATTCTCGAAATAAGATTAATTCGAAGACGGTCGATATATCAACCCTGGCTTTACGACGAGCTGGATGCGGCCGGCGTTTTCGAACTCAATGATAACGAAAAAATCTTCAACACAACGAACTATTACAATCTGATCAAAGACCTCTTCCGATGAGCGGGCGTAGGTGATGACGCTATGCACGTTGCGCGCGGCGAACAAAACGGAACGCGATACCCAAACTAAACACTGTCTCGGTAAAGGCTATGTCTGCGCCGGCTAACAAACCGTCCACTTCTCGTTGGATTAACAATTCAAGTTGACGATTCATAACGAAGGTGGGGATAATTCTTTCCAAGGGCTGCGATAGACGCTAAATGAGAAAGGACTGGACATTGACACAGGAAGGCTTTGATCTGCTTCTTGAATGGCTTTCACCTGACCGGGAGAAGGCTGGGCTCCAGTATGAGAGCATAAGGAAGAATTTGATAAAGAANNACGTGGCAGCGTGAATCCTGAGGCATTATCGGATGAAACGATCAACCGGGTGGTGTCGAAACTGCCCGAGCTTGTTCCAAAATACGAAGGTAATCCGATCTATTTTTTTTATAATGTCGCAAACAAGGTTCACTTAGAGAGTGTTTCGGCCAAAAGAAAGAAGGAGGAGCAGCTGGATCCGATCGAGCACAAAAAATACTTCGATGCTCTCCAGACTTCGCCACACACGGAAAACCCGCTGATGTCTTTTCTGAAAGAATGTCTAAACGAAATGTCTCGTGAGAGCCGTGAATTGATCGTCGAGTATTTTGCCCCTGAGAAGGCTAAATCGGACCATCGCCGGCTTCTGGCTGAAAAAACCGGAATAAACCTAAACGTAATGCGGATAAAGGTCCTTCGCCTAAAAAAGAAACTGGAGCAGTGCATTTCATCAAAACATCCGCAGCCAGTTTGAAACGTTCGATGGAAAAATGTCCATTTAGAATAAGGACGCGATTCTTGATCGATGGAGCCTCAGTTTTTACAACTTAAACGATACTTGCTGGGCGAACTAGACAAGGAGGAAAGAGCCGATCTGGACGTGAAGCTTCTCACCGACGAAGAGTTTGCAGTGTCGATAGAGCTTGCGGAAGAAGATCTGATCGAGAATTACCTCGACGATCTGTTGACTAGCGATGAAGTTCAAAGATTCGAGCATCATTTTCTGGCTTCCGCTGAACGACTCCTGCAGTTTAGAGTGTCGCTACAGTTGCGAGAATACTCTCACGGCCTTTCGACGCAAAGTACCGTCGACAATACATTTTTTTTAACACGGTTTTTTGCTGTTTTTTGGAGAAGACCGCTGATCGCAGCGGCCAGCGTTCTCGCCCTTGTGATCGGTATCGCCGCTATTTATTTTCTAGTGGGTCGAGGCGGCCCATACGCCGAGCTGCAGGCTGAATATGCAACCCTAAACCGGCAGGATCTTAGCAATTTGGAATATTACAGTGGCTTGGCGAGCATAGTTTTGATGCCGGGCAGTACTCGGGGCTCCGGATCGAACCTCAAAGCTCCAGAGGGAGCACCCGTAAGTGTTTTCGTTAGACTGGCGCTGCCCATCGAGCTAAGGGATGACGCGGATCTGGGGGTGAAAGTGGTCCGCGAGAATGCCGAGCTTCTACGTTTCCATCCGGTCCGAGTTTATGAGAACGCCGGCGGCAAGGAGATCCGCTTATTGCTGCCTACAAAGATATTCGAGAAAGGTAACTACAGAATAGAGGTGGCGGCATCTGGCAGGGTCGAAGCGCCAGTTAACTATGTTTTTACCCTTGAGTAGATGGTTCGCCGGTATCGCCATATCCCAAACACCAGCAATGGTACTGCCACGATCACCAAAATGGACGCGATCTGGGCCCAGCGGCCCGACGAAAAGGCGATCCTTACAGAGTTATCTCCGTGTAGGGTGAATGCCGCCCAATAGTAGGGTGAGCGATATCTGACGTCTTGCGTCATATTGAGCTGCGCGTGGCGCAGCGCCTGGCCCGGCGTGAGATCGCCCACCGCCAACGCCGAGTAGAACTCGCGCATCAGTTTTTCCGTCGCATGGTCGTCAACCTTCCAAAGAGTCGAGACGACCGAACGTGCGCCGGACTGCAGAAAGGCCGCGTTCAGACTAACTATCCCCTCGCCCCGAACTTCTTTGCCGACACCGGTGTTGCACGCGCTAAGCACGACAAGATCGGCGTTGAGATCAAGTCCGTAAATATCCTGGGCGCGTATAAAGCCCTCGCTGGGGTTGCCCTTCGCATCGTACAACGATAGCAATATACCTGAGAGGTCGGGGTGCATCTCGTCAAAGATGCCGTGCGTTGCAAAATGAACGACTTTGTAGTCGCCGAGGTCGGCGCTCAACACACGTTCGCGGTTTGCGGAAAACCCGGAGACAACCGTTGAATTGCGAATAATTCCTGACACCGAGATGGCCTCGGCCTGTGATGCTGGCAGCCGGCCGAGAGCCTTGATCGAGGCGGCGGAACGCATCAATGCAAAGCTTCCCTGAAATATATTTTGATCCTCTCCGCCCGTGCCGAGTCTCTCGTCGGAGTTTGAAAAAACCGGGTCGGCAAAAACTATGAGGTCCTTGGACGGCTTGGCTCTCGACGCGTTGTCGGCCGTTTTGAGGAGGAGGAGTATCGACGCTGACGGCGCATAAACAATGTCGTTCGTCGTAACCATCGGCTCGCCCGATTCGGAGTTTGGAAACGGGAGAGCCCCGAGCGGGAGGTAACCCAGCCTTCCATCGGGCGAAACCATCAATTTCTTATTGATCAGCTTTTCTGCCGCCCGCCCGAACAAGTCGCGACTCAGTTCAGCGGCGGCTGCCGAGTACCTTTGTTCGGCCAGGCTCACTCGGTCGTTGTAACTCTCTACGGTATCGGCCGGATTCTGCTCACGAGCCTGTAATAGCGCAAGCAGGTTTGTGACCTGTGCCTCTAAACTGAGACGAGACGGCAATGTGTAGTGTGTGATCTCGCTCTTTCCGATCAGCCAGAGATAGCTTTCTTGCTCGCCGAGGGAGAACTCTAGAAATACCGAGTCATCATCCAGAATTTCTTTTTGAAATTGCTGAACGTCAAACAACGGCGGATCCTTAACGGCAGAGTAAACCGGGCTTTTTTGTTTTAAACCGATCTTTATTTTCTCCAGACGGTCTTTGAGTTCGTCGATCTCTTTTCCGGTCTTATCAACTTCGTCCGATCTTTCGTCTCGACTCAAGAGCTCCGTGAGTCTATCGGATCTTGCATTCAGCAAAGCGCGAGTGTCTTTTTCCTGCTGGACGATCTCGGGTGAAGCATCGGCAAAAAATTTTGCCTCAGTGAGAGCAAGATTTTCGAGGAGCGACCGCGCCCGGAACCGTTCCACTGTCTGCAGGGCTTGATCCGAGAAAGAACGTTCACCGGTTTGCCTAAACTTGGTTGTCAAAAGGTTGACCTGCAGATAGTATCGATCGGCGAGCCGTTCCAGAAAGCTTTTCTGTAGTCCGGAATGAAAGACGTCGCTGCGCAGTGCCTCTGTCAATGACAATGATCGCCCGATCAGGTCGATGGCCTCATCAACTTTCCCCTCGGTTCGGGACAATCGCGCCAGATTGTAGAGGTTCCCCGAGGCCGGCACGAAGTCTTTGGTGCGCGTGTTGGACGCGAGTGCAAAGTCATACTGTTTGCGAGCCTCCGTAAGATCACCCGCGTTTTCCAATGCCAGCCCAAGGCGATCCTGCACGCGGGGAAGTTGAATTCCCAGTTTCTGGTAGACCTTAATGGCCCCATTAAAGGAATTCACGGCGGCTGCAAAACGGCCTTCGTTAAGTTCAATATCACCAAGGCACTCCTCGATGATGCCGAGATAAAACTCTTCCTTCAACTCCTTTGCCATTTTACGAGACTCGTCAAAAAGTCTAATTGCCCCGGTTTTGTCGCCTTTCAGATAGTAAAGGTTTGCCACGCTGGGCAGCGTCGCAAGTCGCCCCGACGGATAATCAGCAAGACGATAACTCTCAAGTGCTCTTTCTCGGTAATCGAGGGCCCGCTCATTCTGTCCGTACTGCTCATAGATGGTGGCGATACCGTTAAAAAGCTTTCCTTTCTCAATGTCCTCAAACCTATCTGGAAACAGCGCCTCGGCGTTGCTATAGGCGTCCAGTGCCGCCTGTTTTTCATCCATAGTGGACTTTGCAAAGCCAAGACCGAAATACGCAAGGGCCATACCTCTGTGGTCACCGCGAACACTCCAATTCTGAAGCGCCCGGCTTATATGGCCTTGTGCTATTTGCGGGTCGCCCACCCTTATGTGGGCATACCCCAGTTTTAGGGATGATTGAGAGATCAGGTCCTCTTCAGCGGCCTCTCCTGCAAAACGCAGTGACTCAGAAAAGAACTCGATTGTCTTTTTGGCTGTCCCCTGAAATGAGTTGAATTCACCACAGCTAAGTGCAGAATGTGCCCGGGCCGATGCATCTATTGTCTGGCCGTTCAGTTCGAGCAATTGTTTATAGAGCGACTCGCTCTCGGCACTTGCACCGGAGCGAAGTGTAACGAGCAGCAGAAGACTAACGCTCTTTACCCGACCGTTTAACTGTCCCGCTTCCTCGTCAAGGCGCAGGGCCTCGGACAGCTCCGCCCGCGCATTCACATAATCGCCAAGGATAAGTGACAGGCGAGACGCTTGCCGCAAAAACCCCGCTGCTGCGCTTCCGTCGCTGGCCGATAGTTTCGACGCCTCGACATAGAGGTCGTGAGATCTCTGGTAACTTTCGCGGGACCAGACGCTCCGGGCTTGAAGCGCGTCCGATGCTTTTTGAGCCGCTTCACCCTGATCGGCGCCATAAGCACTGATGCACACCAGGTGTGCAAGCAGCCACGATCCGAAAATGACGGTTTGCCAGCGGAAACCCATTAGCGTTTTGTGATCAGAACAAGGACCGATCGGTCATATTCAGTGGAAAAGCACCTCTCCTCGTTTTCTTGCTAAATCCGTAGATGTACCATGGCTCCGCGACGTTTTTGAAATCGACCATAGTAAGACCCATAGCACCGAGCACCCGATTTGCCGTATTGTTTACGACACGGTCATTTGAACTCCCCTCCACACGAAAGACCGGGTTTCCTTCAACACGAAAAACAGTGTTGCCTTCAACCCGAAAGACAGGATTCCCTTCAACGCGATAGACGGTGTTTCCCTCTACGCGAAAGACCGGATTACCTTCAACACGGTAAACCGTGTTTCCTTCGACGCGGAAGACCGGGTTCCCCTCTACACGAAAGATGACGTTCCCCTCAACACGGAACACGGGGTTCAATTCGGTCCTTTGACTCTCGACGACCGAAGCGAGAATGCCATCGGTCGTTCGCCCGCGTAAGATCTCCGCGAGCTTGATCTCGGATGTAAAGTCGATCGGTGCCGTTTCCTTGATAGAACTTGGCTTTGACTCACGTCTTGAAACAGCCTCTAGATATACGGACAAGAACCGGTCCCAATATGCGGTACCTCTCCGGGCAAACTTAAGTTTCCTGTAGTTTCGCGCCGATTCACCATAGATCGCTGCCGTCCACGGAAAAAAGATGGAAATGCCGTTAGAGTATTGATACTTTCCACCGCTAAAACCTGATAACAACACACAGTTCTCAACCGCCTTGATCACTACCCTACACCGCTTTCTTAATTCCGTCTTCAGATCAAACCTTGTTTTCCCTTCTACCGGCCTCAGCGTAATGTCAGCAGATCCGAGCCGCTCGTCGGCGGCTTGGGAAAGCAGCTTGCAAAAATCTTTAAGGTCCACGTTTTGCTCAAACATATAGGATTGGCATTCGTAATGAGACTGAAGCAGTATCGGTTTTAGCTCTGTACAAAGATCTGGCATCAGCATCCCCCGATACAGGATCTCGCCGAGCGATTGTACCGCAGCGGTAACTGGCCGGACCCGTTCCAGGTCCCAGGCTGCGATATCTACGGATACGCCGCCCATCGCGAATTCGGCTTGGCGTCCGATGAAGGATTCCACGACCGAAACGCCGACTGCCGCAGGCGTCGCCAGACGTCGTTTGCTCAAAAGATCCTTCAGAATATGCTCGTACGTCCACCCGGCATTTGGGATATACCCTTCCGACCCAACCATGATACTGGCGTGGTCCTTCAGCTCATGACCGATCTCGAGCATACCCATAACACAGTTGTCAAAACCGATAAGATCGAATGGTCTTTCGCCGAGCAGATCCTTTTGTATCCAACTCAATGTTTCACGAAATTTCGGGATGGTCATGTAATACTTCGCACGGTCGTCTTTGAGAAAGCTCAGATTCTGGAATCCCGACCCGTGGCCGGAAACTATGAGGGCATAGTTTGACGCCCTTCTATTTCGTCTGCCCCCACCCTTGCCCAAACACCAATCCGCAAACTGATAGAGAGCGGACATGGTTGCCGCATTCTGATTGATTCCACCTTGGCTAACTCGACGAGGCGATCTCGGGTTCCTAAAGCTTGAGGCCGGTATCGTGACCGGCCGCTGAGGATCGGAAAAATCGCAATACTGTGTGGGCGAATCAATAACGCTGCCGTCGTAATAAACGAGTAGATTTAACCTATGAGCTTTATCCCGCATAGCCTCTTGGATCTCTCGAAGCGCATACACCAGGTCAATGCTTAGATTGTTGTCGCCGGCCATATAAACCATGATTGTCCAATCTTTCTTCTTCGCTGGTTTGGCCTTCGCCGCGACCGCTCGTGAGCTTTTGTTTTCTGCCATTTCTGAACACTCTCCTATGTGTAATCTGACTGCGTCTGGAAACAAACAACGAAAGATCTGGTGAACGCTGCGCAAAACAAATACGCAGCCGAATCCTTCCATTTTGATAGCACCTTCCTTTACGAAAGGCCTTGTTCCTTTCGTATATGTGTTTCTCGTAATGACTCTGATCAGGTATTCATTTCACCCAACGGCTGCGGACACTGCGCCTAGGCGCGCCCTTACCGCTGGTGGGGCAATCGGGACATATACCTGATTAAAAGCTTGGTGCGCATTTTAAGCCAAAGACTGTCGATATGACAACGTTTATTTTTGCGAACAGCGGAAAGACTTTGTTTCCGAGTGAAATATTTTCCCGTTTTTTTTCATAGCAGATGAAGCTTGCGTTATTTGGGACTGCTACAGCCCGATGTTCGCATTAATAAAAAAAGGAGAAATAAAACTATGCCAGATTTTGGTAATGCCGGAAAAATAACATCGAGAAAACGCGATGGCGCGGTGGACGTCAATGTAGGAAACAAAGAGTATCTCTATTTCAAGGTTCAAGTCACTGGAATAAAACCTATCCTTGCCTTTGATTGCGCCCACAAGCGTCACTTGTTTAACACGGCAGGCAGTCCACCGCAGCAAACCTATGAGTGGACGCTCGCTCGTAGTCAGCCGTTTCCCGGATTGCTTAATTTCTCGTATGACGGTGACCCCGACGGATACGCCCTCGGAATGACCTTTACCGGCGCTCCGATCAAGTACACATATCTCGTCGAACTTCGGGACAAAACGGACCAACTGATTAAAAAAGTTGAAGACGTTGATTTCGAGAGTACCGATCCGTCAGACGTGTTTTTTGAAGGCTTGAGTGTCGATCAGGTCTAAGCCTTTTTCAATCAAATCTACAAGGAAGGTGAAAAACTATGCGAACAAATAACACTTTAGTAATTCTTTTCGTCTTGCTGATGCTTGCAATCGTTAATCAGCCGGCAACGGCCCAGACCGTGGCGACGCCGAAGGACTGTTTGCAGGCAACTTCGGTGTTAGACAACTGGATAAACTGCAAGCTGCGCGAACTCGTGATGACGAGAGTTGACCAACGCGGCGTTAACAAGCAGGTTCAATCTCCGAGTATCTCCGAATCCGGCGGCTCTATTATCGACCAAACCGACGCACCCGATCTGCTCGGGTTCGCTCTTAATTTTGCCGGCACAAACACCGGCGGAGACGACTCAAAAAAGAGTGTCAACGCGATAACCACATCGGCATATGCGCTATATGCGGCAGCTAGTCAAAACGACGCGCTGGACCCGACGTTCTATAAGAAACATTCCAGTCTTCGGAACTTTTCTTTTACATTCGGGCGCGAGTCGGCGGACGAGGTCGCTGCCGGTCAAAAAGCGGCAACGATTGCCGGGTTTAAAGTACGTCTTGTCAATCTACGGGATGCAACGCGAGAGTCAAACAACAAGGAGCTCGACAAGGTTGCCATCCAGCTTCAAAACGCTACCGGGGATTATGCCGGTATCAGAGAAAGCATTATTGATTTTCTATACAACGAGCTCAAACCATCAATGTTGGCGGCTCCTCCGACGCGGACAAGCTTCATTATCAATCAATTGATGAATAGTGGAATATTCGTCCCCCTGGCAAAGGGCTTAACGAATAGGCAGCATGCCGAGATAAACAAAATAATCAACGGAAAGATAAACTCCCACGTCGAGCTTACGGAAACAAATCAGCGCGTCATCGAAACGATCCGCAGAAAACCACAGCTTTCGTTTACATATCAATCGAAACTGCGGCCGGGTACCGGAGACGACGAACATCGTGCGGGTTTGCTCTTCGATATGGGAATTCCGGGACGGATCAATTTCGCCATCAACGGCACATTCGACTACAAGGACAGCAAAACGATCGGCGGCGACACTCGCGGCGGACGTTTTGTGACTGAAGCCTACTATCAACCTTTTGCGGAAAAAAATATTTTCGGCGGAAAGGACCCTTTGCTTTTGAGTATTACGGGTGAAGGGAAATGGATGACGGGCAAAGGCCCGACGTATCAAGCGCAGGGGAAGCTGACGTTCCCGCTTTTCGACGGCGTGAATCTGCCGCTTTCGGTCACCTGGGCGAACCGGAAGGACTTGATCAAGGAATCTACCGTTCGCGGTAATTTCGGGATCACCTTCGATCTTGCAAAGGCGCTGAAAGGGTTTAAAAAGTAACGGTCGGGCGATTCCAGGGGCCGAGAGATTCAGTTTCCTCGGCCTTTTTTGAAATTGAACAAGAAGGAGAAGAAAATGGACGTTACTAAATTAATTGCTATCGTTACAGTTCTGATCACGCTAAGTATTGCCTCGGAAAGAGTGGTCGAGATCATCAAGGGGCTTTTTCCCAAGCTTAGCCAGGAAAATCTCGAAGGCGCGGACGAGGCTAAGAGGAAGGCAAAGATCAGTCTTCTTGCCGTGATTTGCGGCCTAATAACCGCCGCTTTGTCGAGCAAGCTACTTGAGAAAACAATTGAACAGCTTGCCGGGATCAAACCGGACCAAGACGTCGGCGCTTATATTTTGATAATTGTTGCGCTCGGACTTTTGGCTAGCGGCGGTTCCGCTTTTTGGAATTCGATCCTTGAATACCTGCTCAAGATAAAAGACCTGAAAGTGCAAGGTGTTAAGAAGGAAAAAGTCGAGGCTGAAAAAGCCGAGAGCCTGAAAGAGATCGAGATCGAAAAAGCGAAAGAGCTAAAAGAACTCGAGGTGAAAAAGGTTGAAGGGCTAACCGCCATTGAGATTCAAAGAGCCAGAGGCTGAAAAACTTGAATAGTAAAAATAGGCCGTTTTTCGGACGGCGGAGATCGACAGCGGGTTCGATTGGAATAAAGTCGAGACGGTAATGGTCGGATTGGTGCCTGAAGGGCCTAATGAAAACGAATTCTGGTCACGGTCCGGCGCCGACAAATCAGCTTTGCGCACCAGTCGGGCAAGACCCAGTGGCATACGGCGCTCAACCTGATAAAGAATGGTGGTGGAGGAATTACGCCTGCTCATCTGTTAGAACGGTTTCACGAGGTGTATCCCGGTAACGAAGAGGTGAAATCTCCCTTTAACGCCTACGCGAAGAATTAGCGGCCCGGTGTTTCAGATCAGAAATTGAGCGGCCGACAATTGGACGATTTCAGTAGTAATATTGACAAGACGATTGGGTCTGCGTCTTATGAACCAGGGCCCTAAGTAGGTCGAAAGTGGGTTGCAAGATGTTTGCAGTCTCGAACGATCTCGTCGGTCAATCGCTTTTGTCCTCTGTAGAAAAAAAGGCTGCGGGCAGATGGGTAGAGCAAAGTATTACTCTTGGCTTAAAGGTGAAAACATCTAAACACGTTTACCTCGACCCGTACGAAGTAGGACGCCTGCAGGATGCTTGCGCTTTCCACAATCGACGCGTTTTACTCTTATTCGGTCACTCACGATAAATTATTGATTTGAAATGGGTTGCTCGTTTTTGACAACCTATGAAAGTCCCTAGTTTTTGATTGGGGTGCGAGAGGTCGTGAGTTCAAATCTCGCCGTCCCCCGGCGCCCCATGCGATATCGTTCGCTGATCGGGGTCCGTAAGAAGTCCGTCCACAGATGACACAGATAGACACATATGTCTCTATAAGGCAACTTTTTTATTTCAGTGGCGGTCGATAGGAGATAACGTGATCGTTCTCAACCGAGAAGTCGAAAGGGGTCGTCGTTGTTCTTCCCGGTGTAGAGCGGGCTTCGATGCCCGTTCTCGTTCAGCCATCGCTGATAGCCGTCGATCTCCGGTCCACCGTAGTTAATAACCAACTCTAATCCGAACAACGCAAGGACGAAGAACCACTCATCCCAGTCGGTTTTAAGGATGTCGTATTCGTTCACGAGCTGGATCGCTTTTCCTTCCTCGTCAACCCATTTCGCGGCCATATCGTAGATGCGGCGCACATGGAACGGCCAGTCCGGTATTTCTCCCCGCCTTGCGTGATTCCGAATTTCGTCGAATTGCTTCTCATCGGTAAATGAATCCAGCCACTCTGAATTGTGGAATAATCTTGCGGCCATCGCCTCAACGGCAGCCTTTGCAAGAAAACGTGATACAAATCTCTCGGGTGGATCACCGGCGTAAGGAAGAATTACCTTTCCGCCGTCGCTGGCTATCAGGTGCCGAATCGCGCGCGGTTCTAACCCGATGAAACCTTCGAACGGCGACTTCGGAAATTTGCGGAGAATCGCAGGGAAGCCCGGCAACAAAACTCCTTCCATTTCAGGAAGTCGACCCCGCTTGTTAGGCACGCTTTGTTGAAAACGAAGTTGACGAATCGCGTCGGTCTCAAGGAATGGCTTTTCGACTTTTGTCGCGAAGTAGTTATTACACTTATCGCAAACTACGCCTGGAGGCAGTATGTGGCTCAAATTCCCGAGGGACTCGGGAATTATATGCTCAAGACTGCGCGAATCGCTCGAATCGTTTTTGCAGAAGACGCACCGCATAAGGTAGATGATACGTGGGGATCACATCCAGTGGCAATCGACTCTGCTCGAACGAACGATCGAGGATCACTAACAACGAAGTGAATCTGCGTGGGTCTTTGAGATATAACGAAAATTCTGTGGCGGCAAGAAATTGTCGATCTGTTTTCGGAGCGACTCCAGCGGAATGGGCGACTTGTATAGCCACACGTCGTCTATAAAGATCGCATAGCCGTGTTCTACGCCATCATAATACTTGTCGAACTTTTGTTGTGTAACGCCCGCATACTTTCCGGCAGCTTTCCATATTTGATCCGGTTTCGCTTTAAGGACGCGCGAGATGTGAAATCCGCCCATGATCGCCTTCACCGGCGTCGAAACGTAAATGATAACTGAACCGGTTTGATACAGCTTCGGAAACGAACGCCTCAACTCCACCGTTTTAGTGCCATCGAAGATCTGCGTCGCGAACGCCGGCTGGATGGAAAGAAGAACGTATCGTTCGTCGTGATTAGTCTTCATGGTAGCGTCTCTCCAGACCACGCGCGTAAATCTCTGCAAATGCGCTGCGGGGTATTCGGCTTATTGATTGAAGCTGTAAACCGAAATCATGTTGCTTGCTAATATTTCGCAGGTCGTCAAGCGTTATCTGTGTTGGGAATAATTCGGTATCACCGAATCGAAGTGCCATTATATCATTATCCACATTCTGCTTTGCAGCCTTGTACACATCACTCCACTCATAAATTCCGAGTCGCCTGTAGCGAGCATACAAAACCTTTGGGCTATCAACGTTAACCTCGTACAAGGTCGAACACGCCCGAATTGCGCCGCTCTTGTGCGGAAGGGAACGATCTTGACTCACATACCATAGAACCCGAGCGGGCGGCTTGATACCCGCTGAGTTCAGACGTGAACGGTAATATACTTGTTCCTTTCGAAGGGCAAGATCTTCACGGGCCGGAAACAAGCCTTGATTTGCAAGGTCTGAATCAAATAGCTCTTTTGCCCAATTTGGACGGATGGGGACCATATAAGTTTTGACGGGTGAATCAAGAATCTTAAGTGGAAAAAGAGCCTTCTCAATGTCAGCATAGGTCTGAAAGCTGATCTCATATGGTGGTTTCGCAAGGATGTCGCTCAGTATTTGCAGATAGTTTTTTTCTTTGTCGTCAGCAGGTTCAAATTTACTGAGAAGTTTTACTATCTGTTCACTCGTACCCATCACGGGCAGGTGGAATTTCAGGAAACGGGTTCCCGCGTTCAGGAAACCTTCTTCTTTGAGAGCAAGCTCGGATTCACCAGAGATGAACGCATCTGTGAACTCGATCGCGCTCGAGCCTCTGGCAACCGAATCATCGACCATATTGACCAACAAATGTCGCGTCAACGTCGGCGCCAGGTTGCCAGGTAAAACTCGAAAGATGGGAATTTCTGTTCGGCCAGATGACTGCGTGACGCTAACCACCAGGGCAAGAATATCGCCGGAGGTCGTCGTTACTATAGATGATCGGGAAGTCTTAACGTCCGAAAGGAAACCTCGAAACCTAGTCTGGAATTCAAGTCTCGTTTCCTTCTGATGAAACGTCTTGATGAGGCTCGACTCCTGCCCACTTTTTACAAGCGTCAATTGCAGGCCGGTCCCCGATAACTTGGCAGGTTCGTATTCCCGTTGGCTTCTGAGTTCATCGATCTGCCGTATGAAGTCTGACGGACGAAGTATCTGCAGACCCAGTTGTTCGTGAACCTCCGCACGAAAATCGGCACCTAGCAAGACTCCGTCTCGCGTCAGAAAGAACTGTAGCCCGCCAGCGGCGGCGGCTGCTAGCTGCCGGATATCGGATCTGTCTGTCAACGTCAATTTTGTGACGTTATTGGGGTGAAGGAGTTCTAGCGCGTGGGCTATTGTTTCGGCTTCCACATTCGAATAATGAAACCTTTCGAACTCATTGATACGCTCCCGTGAGATTTTTCTAGTGAGCGGATCGTTGGATCGATTAATTTCATTGTTGATTTCGTCGCTTAAGACCAGTTGAACGGAATCGCTAAGCCAGTCGGCTCTGAGAGCGATCGATTCCACGTGTCCGTCCCGGTTGTCCTCGAATAGATCGTAAAAGATATTCGCGTCAACCGCAGCGGTTACTCGCGTCTCGCCATCATCTGTTCGGGCAAAGTCGAAAAGCGTCGGATGTCCATGGCCGTACCACCAATACACAAGATTTCTAGGGCTGCGCCCGCGGCCCGGCATTTCTGCTTGGGCACTGAAACCGAGGTGCGGCCAAAGAGTGTTTGCGTCGTAGTCGCGACGGCATTTTAGGCTGATGCCTACCAAATCCTCGGTGTCAAGCTTTAGCTTGTCGACTAAAAGTTTAGAAACACCTTTGCCTAAAAACGGTTCATCGACGCACAAATGCACAATGCGGGCGGTCCGATTGGACACGCGGTAAAGTAGATAGCCGGCCAGTTTGCCGTCCTCGCTTATCGCAGCAAAAATTTGTTGTCTTNNGCCTTCAGGGAAAAAGCCTAGTGTCGCGGAATTTCTCTTTCCGAGTCGTTTGATGTCCGAAAGGTACGGTGATGATTGTTCGATTGTTTGAATAACAATGCTCATGGGTGTGGGTGACGAACGAAGAATTGAGTACCTCAATGAACGCACCAAAATTCGTCTAAGAGTACCATTACTTCCATTTTTCGCGCTTACGAATCGACTAGAAGGGAGGGTCTACGAGTGCACGGAAGACGGGATACATGTATTCGATGGCGACGGAGGCGGAAACTAACCATTCGCTCGATGAAAGCTTAGGCGCGGGTCGGCGAAGTTTTCGTTCACGTCGTAGGCAGTTCAATCCGTTGCCCTCGGCTACTAAGTTCCACTGACCCCGATCCCGGTATCTTGCCCTTCACGTTTGGTGCAAATACGGACCGATGGAGTAAAAGCTATTCAAATTTGGCACCAATCTGCCTCGAGAGCACGCATCACCCTAGCTTTATGCGACTTGGTTTCTAAGAAGCAGTGTGCTTTCAGAGAGTTTTCGCTTGCCTCCAACACCGAGCCCTTGCACGGAGTTCTTCGTGTTTCGGTTCTCATACTCCAATATGTCCGCCATTCGATAACGCGTTTGATTGCCGATTTTGAACGCCTTTAAATGACGAGGATTGGACTTGGGTAACGCCCTGTGACGCTGGAACCGCTTGGCTATAGCATCGACCGTTCCGGTCAGCTTCCACCGTTCCGCCAGTTGACCATCTTCTAGAATTTCGGTGTTCATAATTACAGGTTCGAGAAGTCTCGCACGCCAAAAGCCCTAGCGGCGAGAATGGAGCCGCCCCGCGTCGTCTTATCCATGATTAAAGGGGACGAATACTGACGAGCAACGACTTCGACGGGCAAAAATGTACGAAATACGACAGAAAAATTCCCCCCGAAATTCCCCCCGAAGATAACTTTTAAAAAAAAGTAAGGGCTACCTATTTCTAGGCTAGCCCATAAGTAACTGGAAATAAATGGATTAGATTGGTACTGAGGGCGGGAGTCGAACCCGCACACCCCTTAGGGTACAGGATTTTAAGTCAAGACACGAAAGACACTGATAGACGGCTACAGACACAATGCATAAAAATCTCCATGAGGAGATTATAAGTGTTTCAATTAACGTGCCGTACGGCTAAACCTAGAAGCTATCGTTTAACACACTCAGGGTCGCGATAAATCATAACAACTCAATCTTTGCTCACATTGGGAAGAGGAGGCGACTGTGGATATCCACACCCCCTAAACCGTCGCGACACCCTCAGGTATGGTTGAATCACACCTAACAAGAGACCCGCTAAGTCCACATAATCACTTACAGTTATGCGGAATATGTTTAGCAAGAGGTATTTGTATGCGGCGTTGGCCATTGTATGTTGTTTCGGCGTTTACAAATATTTCGCCATCGGCGGCCTGGTTGACAAAACTCTCGACGACGAACGAGCACACACTATAAACAAGTCGAAGGTCCCCTTCGACAAAAAAGTCCTCAACCCTCATCTAGCAAAGGACGTACTGATAGTTCAAAACAGCCGCGAGGCCCGCGACCTGATTGTCTTCCGGGATTCGTATTTTGCCGCGACGAGCGGCGGGTTGCTGCAGATCTCAAATGACGGAGAGCCCGTGCGTCATTTTACAGTACTTGACGGATTGCCCGAGAGCGATCTGACGTGTTTGGCAGTTTATGACGACAAATTATTTATCGGTACCAGGACCAAGGGCCTGATCACGTTTGACGGGGAAACTTTCGTCAAATACGCGTGGCCCGATCGCCGTCAG
Source organism: Chloracidobacterium sp. UBA7659 (assembly GCA_002483395.1). Classification (GTDB taxonomy): domain Bacteria; phylum Acidobacteriota; class Blastocatellia; order Pyrinomonadales; family Pyrinomonadaceae; genus OLB17. Next base: position 34,423 of record DLHV01000154.1, read on the forward strand.
CAGGCGATCACGACGCTTTTAACGACGAACGGTGAACTGTTGATCGGGACATTTGACGGCGGGCTGCTGGAGTTTGACGGAGCGAACTTCACCGAGATCAAGGCGGAGAATAAGCGGGTCGCGGCGGTGAACTGTCTGCTGAAAGACGGGTCGCGGCTTTTTGTTGGGACGTTCAATAACGGTCTTTATACCTATCGGAACGACAGGTGGACGCATTTCACGACCGCCGAGGGACTGCCGTCAAATCGTGTCGTTGGGCTGGCGATAGGCGATGGAAAATTGTTCGCTGCAACGGATTTTGGATTGGCGATATTGGACGATCAGGCGTTCAGGGGCGTCGCGACGATACCGTCGATCTCGGCAATGTCGCAGCGTGGCAATCAGCTGCTACTCACGAAAGACGACGGGGAGATCTATTCGTTCGACACGTCGGCAAAAAAGGTATCGGAGAAGGGCGGGATGCAGAACGCCCGGCTGGTATCTATGGGCGATAAGATGTGGCTGCTATCCAATTTGGGGATCTTCGAGATCGACGGCGCCAGAGTTCGGCCGTTTGCCCCGGGGGACGCGAATGAGCTGAAAGACAATTTTGTCTCCGCTCTAGCGCTCGGCGGGGGTGATCTGTGGGCGGGGACGTTCCAGCACGGGATCGACGTTCTCTCGTCCGGCAGCCAAATGATCAGACATCTCGAGACCGACGATCTCCGCGAGATAAATTATCTCGAGGCTGACGGGCAGAAGATGCGTGCCGCAACCTCAGGCGGCATCGCCGAGATCGGAACGAACCTTTCGATCGGCAATAGCCTGACAAAAGAAGACGGCTTGCCGAGCAATTCGATCACGCACTTTTCAGGCGACACGATCGCAACCGCCAAGGGGCTAGTTTTTCGTGTGGACGGCAAGTACCACGTGCTTTCGACCGTGCAGGGAATGCCGAGCAACGGCGTATACGCGACACTCAATGCGGACGGGAAATTGTACGCGGGAACTCTGGGTGGTTTGGCGGTGATCGAGAACGGGCATGTGTCGCGCGTCTTTAAGGATTCCAACTCGAACTTAAATACAAACTGGGTGACTGCGCTGTGCGCAGTCAGCGGGCGGGTATTTATCGGGACGTATGGCGGGGGCGTTTTCGAGCTGCTGTCGTCGGGCGAGGTGCGCGTCTTTGAGGCCGAAGCCGGCAGGTTCGTAGTCAACTTTAACGCGATGTACAGCGATGGCGAATATTTGTATATCGGAACGCTCGATGGCGCAAAGGTTTTGAATCTGCAAACGCAAGCGTGGCGAACTGTCCGCGACCTATTACCATCGGCGACGGTGATGAGCATTACCGGAGACGATTCGTCCGTCTATTTCGGCACCTCGAGCGGCATCGCCAGATTTGATAAGAGTTATTTTGCTAACGGAGAAGATCAATGATGAGCCTGGTGACATGTATTTTGAAAGTACTTCTTATCGTTTCGGTCGCGTCAGCCCAGTCAGGCGTGCTCATACCGTCGCCGAATGAGAAGCCGGACCCGAAAATATTATCACTGTCTGTGATGAACGTGGACATCCTGATCGACAACCAGCACGCGACCGTCAAGGTGATGCAGATCTTTGACAATCACACGACGGCGACGCTGGAGGGCAAGTACATTTTGGCACTTCCGCGTCCTGCGTCGATCTCGGATTTTGCCGTCTGGGACAGCGATCTGCGAATACCGGGTGTGATGATGGAAAAGCGGCGGGCGAATGAGATCTACGGCGATATAAAGCGAAAAGAGGCCGATCCGGGCTTGCTGCAATCGACCGATGGCCCGGGAGACGGCAGCAGCGATGGGGGCTCCGCCTCGGGATTTTCCGCGAAGATCACGCCGATAAATGCGTGCGGAACGAAACGGCTTGAGATGGAATACACCGAGGAATTGCCGGTCGACGGCCTCGCATCGCATTTCACATTTCCCCTAAAGCCGTCCTACGGTGAGGCCCAAATCGTCGGCGAGCTAAATCTAAAGATTCATGTCCTGAGTGATATTCCGATCTCGCCAATTACGCCAGATCAAACGCCGTATCCGCTGCAGATAACGACGAACCAGCCAAACGAATTTGCGGGCGAATATCACGCGGCGAACGTGCAGCTCGGCGACGATCTGGCGTTCGATTACAAACTGGGAACAGGCGACAATTCCTTATCGGTGATAGCTCACCGCGAACCTCAAACGATCTCGACCTACGACCTTCGCGACCCGAGCCTTGCAAATCCAAACCGCGACGGTTTTTTTCAGGCACGAGCGATCTTCAAAACGACCGAGAACGTACCGCTGCCGCCGAGACGTGTGATCATGCTGCTCGACACTTCGCTGTCGATGTACGGTGACAAATTGACGCGGGCGGTCGAGGCGGCGGACCAATTTCTACACGGCCTGACGCCGGTCGACGAATTTAATCTGTTGTTGTTTGACGAAGACACAAGCCAGTTTTCCCCAAAGCCCGTTGCGGCAACACCTGAGGCGGTTGAGCAGGCGATGCAGTTCATCAGGTCTTCAAGCCTGGGCGGCGGGACGAATGTGAAAAAGGCGCTTGAAAATGCGCTTGGTCAAGCAAAGATGCTGTCGAGCGGCGAACCGTCGATCGTGATGATCTCCGACGCCAATCCGACGCTCGGGACGACAAAGACCAGGGAGATCGCTGCCGCACTCGACAAAAGNNCGAACGAGCTTCTCCTAAAAGAATTGGCAGCAAAAACACATGGAGCGTTTGACCAGGCACGCGAAACCGAAGACATCGCCTCGAAGCTGCAGCTATTTTTTGCCAAGGTTGGGATGCCCGATGTCGCGGACCTGAAGCTAACTTCGTCGGACGCGAACGATCTGTATGGCGTCTATCCGAGCGGCGATAATTCGTATCCCGGTTCGTCATTTTCGTTCATTGGCAGATACCGAAAACCGCAAACACAAACTATCAGTCTTTATGCCCGGCGCGGTACGGAAAACATCGCGATGTCGCGGGACGCGTCGCTGCCGGATCTTGAGGCGGCCCACGCACAGCTTCCGCGCGTTTGGGCGCGGGCGCGAGTCGACGCATTACTTGCCGCAATGAACCGTGACGGCGAGCGTGAGGATTACATCGCCGAGATCATCAGGCTCTCCGAGGAGTATAAATTCGTTACGCCGTACACGGCATTTATCGCTGCTCCGCGTGCTTTGCTGCGGCCCAGATTGATACAGCCGGGCGATCCCGTGATCAGAATAAAAACCGACCCGTCAGTGACCGAGGTCTTTGCAGTTTTGCCTTTTGGCCAGACGGTTCCGTTAAAGTTTTTGCCGGGCGAGGGCGTCTGGGAGACGCGATTTCTGGCGCCGAGCTGGATGGCGGACGGCACATATACGTGTCGGCTGCTGCTGACCGATAAAGACGGCAACGGATATCAGGAAGAAAAATCGTTCGTCATCGACAGCCGGGCTCCGAAAGTGCAGATCAAGCTTGAAAAAAGCTCGTTTACGGCCGGTGAAGATATGCACATAAAGGTATTTGCCGACAGCGACACGACGCGACTCTCGGCAAAGCTCTATGGTGCGAAACCGGTCCAGCTTCGTTGGTCGGGCGCGGATAAGGCAAACATCGGGGTGCTTACCATTCCGAATACCATTGCGTCCGGACGATACACGGTCACAGTTTCGGCCGAGGACTTTGCCCACAATCAGACAACCGAAGAAATGACGATCGAGGTGATCGGCAAATGAATAGGAAAAGGCAAACAAATGTGGCAGTGACGATCACCGTACTGCTGGCTGCGGGAGCGGTCACGTCGTTCTTGATTTTCAGAACGCAAAACGTATCAGCTGCAGCTTCCAGTGATGCGATCGAGGCCGCAATGTTCACTCGTCAGGAGTTTTTTGGTGCGAATGCGATAGTCCCACTGCCGACCGCGGTGGTCCGCGACAATTTGGCCAAGCTCGTCGCTGCTTCGCCGGATGATCCGCAAATCCTCGAGAAACTTGCCGACGCGGATGAAAAGCTCGGCGATGCGGACGCGGCCGAAAAGGCCCTCGTCCGGCTGGCCGGGATAGATCCGAGACACTGCGAAACGCTGGTCCAATTTTACGACCGCCGGGCACGTTTTGCCGATGAGGCGAAATTGCTGCGCAAGATGCTTTTAGCCGCGGACGGCTCGGCCCGGGCGTCATTGTTTAGCAGGATCGTCGGTCTTGCTCGAACGCATGACCTTAAGGAATATGCGCGGCCCGAGTTTTACCGCGAGGTCGCGGCTCAGAACACCGATGTGTTTGCGGTGTTCGATCAGATTATCGACCAACTCACTGAGGATGAGGAATACCCTTCCGCGCTTGAATTCCTGCGTCAGGCAAAAGAGTTGTTCCCGGACAGGAAGGCGGAGCTGCTGCAACGCGAAATTCTACTCCTGGGCGAAACCGGCGCCGGAAAAGAAGCAGAAAAGCTCTACATCGCAGCGTTTGACCCGTTTTGGACCGCTGAGGAAGGCGACAAGTTTTACGATTTCCTGAGCGAAAGCGACCGGCTCCGCGAATACGGCGGCGAGCTAAAGACAAGATTCGACAGAGACAATTCCGATCTGGACACTGCCATCCGTCTTGCACACTATCGTAGCTCAAACGATACGGGCTATATCGTTCCGATCTTCCTGAAACTCGAAAAAGCGAAAAAGACGTGGAAGACCGAAGAACTGATAACGGCGACACGAGTTTTGCTTCGCCAAAACGAGGGCGACCTCGCCTCGCGCTTTCTCTACACACTTTACAATCGGCCTGACATCAATGAAAAGGGCGAAATGCGGGCTCGAGTGCTATATCAGCTGTTCGAGATGTTTTCCGATGCACAAAACCAAAAGCTGCCGTTGACGAGGGGCGAGCTAAGCTTTTACAGGCGAGCGGCCACGATCGACACCGACCCGGGAATTGCGACTGGCATCTTGTCCCTGATATTTTCAGACACCGATCCGGCCGCTCAATTGAAACAAAAAGAAACTGAGGCAAACAAGTATTTCAATCGAGCGGCTGCTTACAGGATCTTTCTTGCGTACAGGGACGAGAATGCGACCTCGCCGGAGCTCGGGCAGATGTACCTCGACATTGTCAGGCTCTACACGGCAACCGGCGACCTCGAAACCGCGCAAAAGACGCTGAGTGAATTTTCAGCTCGGTACAAGACATCGTCCGATCTCGCACAGGTTGCGCTAAAGCTCGCCGAGGCCTATGTCGCCGCTGACCAGGCGGAAAAGAGCCGCGAGATCTATCGCGAGATGTTGGACGCCTTCGGTGACGCGGATATATCGGCGGTAGAAAGCACTCCGGGCGATCGAAATTCGGGTATCGCCATACCATCGATCGCAGCAACGCCGCGCTCCGATGTTGCGAATGTTTCGACCGGTAATTTTCGCGACAAACTGGCGAAACGCGAACAGCCGGTAACGTATCGCGAAATTCTGGACAGGCTGGTTGCCTCGATGGCAAAGGCGAAGAACGTCGGCGGGATCTTGGACACGTTTTCGAGCGAGATAAAAAAACATCCCAAGGTCGAATGGCTATATGAAGAGCGGCTGTCATGGCTCGAGCAGACAAACCTGACGGACGACCAGTTGGCGGCCTATCAGGAGGCGCTCGACCGCTTTCAGTCAAGCAGTTGGAGCGACAAGCTGGCCCGCTGGTTTCTGAGGCAAAACCGGCAGGACGATTTCGAAAAGCTCTCGACCGACCTCGTCGGCAAATTGGACGATACGGAGATCCAGCAATACCTGACCGAATTTATCGATTCGAAAGTCTCCGCAAAAGATTTTGAAAAACAGCTCTATCTAAAACTCTACCTCTCCGCGCAAGAGAGGTTTCCGCACAATCCGGTATTCGTCAGAGGCCTTCTGATCTTTTATAAGGCCAACAAACAGCCGGCCGAATGGCGAAAACTCGCCGCGGAATATTTCTTTGAATTACCCGAAGTCCGCAAGCGTTTTCTCGACGATCTCTCCGAAAAAGGAGAGCTGCGTGCAGTTGCAGCTCAGCCACGTTCCGACAATTCCGTTTACAGGTTATTTTATGCCGACGCGGCGATCAGGCTTTCCGATTATGAATCTGCGGTTGGGGCATACCGCGAACTAAATGCGCTCTATCCAAACTCCGCCGAATTTTCCGACGTCTTGATCAACCTGACACGTTCGTTCGGACAAAAAGACCGCAATACGCTATCCGAGGCAGCCGAAATCGCACATTCGCAGACGGACTTTTCACCCGCATCCGCCGAGAAACGTGTGCGCAGCGGCGAGCTGTATGCGGAACTTGGGAAATATGACCGCTCTCGCGCGGAGTGGGACAAGCTGATAGAAACGGCCAGCGGAGATCGATCGGTGTACCTCGATACGGCGACGGTTTACTGGGATTACTTTCAGTACTCTGATGCGCTTAGCGTGATCGCGACGATGCGTAAAAAGTTTAATGACGAAACGCTTTGCGCGTTTGAGTTCGGCGCGATCCACGAATCGCAGCACGACAAACCAGCGGCTATCGCGGAGTACATAAAAGCTCTCGATGCAAACCAGGACGACGAGCAATTGGAAAAAGCGAAAAGACGTCTAGCCACACTCTCGACGCGAAAAGGGATGATGCCGTTCATCGTCTCGGCCTTTGCCGCCGAACGTGAGCGAAGAAAAGACCCGGCTTATCTCACGCTCGGCTACGCGGAATTTCTCACCGACATCAAGCAGCAAGACGAAGCCGAAAAGCTCCTCGATCAGGCGATTGCGACAAACGGTGACAGTGATTTTCTCGATGCTGTCCGCACGTTCTTTGAGGGCGAAAGCAGCGATACGGGCGAACAGGCCGTGCTGAAACGTTTGGCCGAGGTAAGCGAAAACCCGAGGCGGACGATCAAATACCGCCTGCAGCTGGCAGAATCCTTTAGCGACAGCAAAAAGCCCGACGAAGCAAATAAGGTGCTTGCCGAACTCGTCACAAAGTTCCCCAACAACTACGGCGTTGTAACGAATGCGGCGAACATATATCGACGGCTCGGCCTCGACAATGAATCTGTCGCAGTACTGCGGTCCGCGTTGACGCGAAGCCGCGGCGAGTATAGGACTCAGATCGCCGGCAGATTATCGCAGAGCCTCGTCCGGCTCAACCGGCTTGATGATGCGGAGACGATTCTCACAAGCCTTCACGTGGAGAACAAGTCTGACCTCGATCTATTTCGAGATCTGGCGCAAGTTTATGTTCGAAAAAACGAGCCGGAGCAGTTGAGAATCGCATTTAGTGAAACTGTTTCCGCACTCAAAAAATCAAACGCTGACCGCCGCGAGATCGACGAAAAGATCGCAGGTTTTAGAACGCAGATGATCAATGCGTTTACACGGCTAAAAGATTACCGGTTGGCCATCCAGCAGCACATCGAGATAATCAATCGCGATCCCGATGACGAGCAGTTAACAGACAATGCCATTGCCTATGCAAAACGATACGGCGGCGGCTTCATTCTGCTGAGTTATTACCAGACGACGTCGACCGAGGCCTTCAAGAATTATCGTTGGAATGTCGTCCTGGCCCGCATCTACGACGCTAACGGGGATGCGCCGAATGCGATCAAGAATTACCGGGCTGCGATCGCGAATCAGCCCGAAATGGAAGACCTCTATCTCGCCGCGGCCGATATCGAAACGGGGCAAGGGAACTTTGACGGGGCGTTAAAAGATATTGACACAGCGCTCGAGCTGACGAACGATGCCGCTGAGATTTTGAGAAAAAAGATCNNTAAAAAAAGCTGGCAGAAACGCCGAGGCTCAAGCCGTAAGGGCAAAGCTGCCATCGGAAGCGCGACCAAAGGTGAAGATCGATCCGTTTGCCGAGGCCGCGAAACTTCAGGGAGCGGAAAACACTGACGAAGCCCGGCGTCTTTATCGTGAGGCATTTGCGGCACTCAATAAAGATCCGCTGAGCGGGGAACTGACGGCAACGGCGATCGACGGATATGTTCGCTCTCTGCGTGGAGAGGAGTCGCTGCTGAAAATAAGCAAAGATCTCTGGGAATTGCGGGACAAGCTGATCGCGCTTGCCGACGAGAGCGAATCAACAAAAGCCGGTAACGCACGGGGCCGGTTGTCGATCCTCGAAGGTGCGATGGCGCAATCGCTCGGCGACATTGTCCGATTTTCTGCAACCGACGATGAATTGGCGGCGGTTCACGACGACTTCGCGAAACGGGTCGGCGAGATCCATCTGAATGCCGATCAGCATCGCTCACTGAGCATGATCCAGGATATAAGCCATCGAGCAGGTTTTGGCGAATTGGAAGAGAAGATACTGTTGAAGAAACTAAAGGAGGAAGACGCGACAAGCCGGAAAACTCGTCTGGCAGATGTCGTCAAGTTTTATAACGATCGCGGTGCGTTCGCAAAGGCTTTCGCCGTCATGAGCGAAAACGCGCCGGACGATGTAAGAGACATGGCCCGACAGGCGAGACTCGCGGGCGAGGGTGAGAGGGAGCTAGAAGCTCTCCGGGCGATCTACTGGAAACCAGCTGAAAAGCCGGCGGTCCAAGCGGATACGGACATTCAGCGATATCTCGATATCATCTACGCCAACTTAAAAGATGAGATAAAGACCGCTGCGGCAAAACCGTCCGTCTATCAATTGCAGCTGATCAACTTTCTTTTGGGTAAGGGAGAGCGGGAGCTTGCCCACGCCGCCATTGAAAATTCGACGATGCCGCTAGCGTGGAAATTGTCGCGGCACGGCGAGACGAGTCTCGCCCTGCGGGAGTACGAGGAGCGGCCGTCGTGCTACTTCTGCGATGCGCTTCAGCTCAATTCGATCGGCGAAGCGATCACTCAGACCCCGGATAAGCAGCGCTTTCTCGTCGGTGACGATTGGTTTCGGCTGACACGTGAATATGGCGAGTGGCTTTACAGATCACCTCGCAAAACAGGGCACCCATCCATTTATTTGCCGGCGTTAACTGAAATGCAGCCCGGAAATTCGGCTAACCAGGTGGAGCTCGGTGCATTTTATCTGGGGAATAAAGATACGCAGGCCGCGACCGAACATTTCAGGATCGCCGTCGAGCAAAACCCGGACCTCGAGGCCCTGGCGGGACTCGGGTCGGCCTACAATCTGGCGGGAAGAAAGGATTTGGCAAATGAGATGTTCGCCCGTGCGATCAAAGACGCCGCGCCCGAGGATCTCGCCGCTTTTTTCGACACGCTCAATGAATATGGCCGGGCGGCAGAGGCCCGCAAAATGCTGCCAGACCCGATTGTCGAATATCTTACGACAAGAAATGCCGACGGCTCGGAGGAGTTCCAGGAGATGGTCCGCTCGATCGCACACTCCTTCAAAGACGAGAAACAAAAGGCCGACTATTTTCGCGGTATCCTCGCCAAACGGCCGACCGATACGTCGCTCGCAAAAATACTCATCGATGAATCGCTAATCACGAATGAAAACTCGGATGCATTTTTCGAGAGGATAATTGCCGCCGCAAGCAGTGACAGCGGAGCCGNNTTCAAAGCAGTGATGCAGCGAACATGGAGCGTGGAAGACGCCGAATCGATGTTCGATCAGGAAAACGATTACAAGATCGACGTGGGCGATAGCGAGGTGCTCACCTGGCGGCAAAAGTACATCGATGTTTTGTTCGAGCGCAATGTAAACGCAGCGGCCGCGGCAATTATCGATGAGGCTGAAAAGGAGTTGCACGGCAAAAATGCGAGACCGGAATGGCTGCGGATCGCACGACTTCGTGTTGGTGTACGGTCAGCCCACTTTGACGAGGCCCAGGCGGAACGATTTATCGGTATCACGGTTGCCGATGCAGTTGCCGACATCAGACCCGCCAGCCCGGAGCGTTTTGATCAGGTCTTAAAGATGCTCAGGAGCGAAAAAGCGGACGCGGCGATAGCTCCACTCTCGGAAGGCTTTTATGGACGGCAGCTGGCTCTTGGCCAATATGACAATGCGAATTTCGTCGGCCTGGCCCGGACATTCTTCAGCGAGGGAAAGATCGAACCTGCCGTTCGCATGCTGCGTCTGATGGTCGATGCAGCCTCAGCGGAAACACGCCCGACTGCACTGGCGGAGATCAACAGTCTCGAGGTGACCAAAGCCCATGCTCCCGACACGGCCAAGACCGGCGACGATGATGGGTCCAAAAGCTCTTCACCGGCCGAGACATTGGCTCTTGCCGCGGATGTTTCCGTCGAGTTTGGACGCATTGATTCGGCGATCGCGTTTCGCAGTGAATTGCTAAATGCGTTCCCGGCAAATGTCCCCAATCGCCTGGAGCTTTCAGATCTGCTTGCGGCCAGCGGCGACAAAAAAGGTGCCGCAGACCTGCTGACGCAAATGATCGCCGATCAAAGCACCGCACGCGCCGATCGATGGCAGGCCAAATGGCAGCTGCATAAGATCGGGGGAAACGTGGATCTCGGCGGACTCGAATACGATCCGTATCCGCAATTTTACGGCGGCCTGCTTGCGGTCGGAGCAAACAGCGGCGAGCAGGCGCAAGCATTCTTCATTGACGCCCTAATAGCTGGGACGGGAAATGAAACGACGGCGCGGCGTGAGCTGATCAAAACGTATGCGACAAATGGACGTCAGTTTGCGGCTCTGCGGCTTGCCGAGTCTGACAGGTCGCAAAAGGATGATGATCTGCTGGGTATTCTCTCTACTGCCGCAGAACAGATAGGGGAGTATGCAGCGTCGATCGCGTTTGAAGGGCTCAAAACCGGCGGCGGAGTTACGGCACGAATTGAAAAGCTGCAGAAGTTGTCTGAGGATGCAGGCCGGCGTGCAACCGATCTGATCGTGGATACGCAGAATACGAGGAAGCTATGAAAACAAGATCGTTCGTCATTATTGCATTGCTGCTGACCTTGATCGCTTACGCCGGACGCTCGGCGGCTAAAAACGATCCGTTCTCACCGGCCAGGGACATGCCGCGTGGAGCTCTTGTTTATGCCCAGTTCTCAGACCTGCCATCGCTCATCAAACGCTGGAGCGACTCGGGGCTCAAAGCGAAGTATCTCGACAGTGAAAACTTTCGCGATCTGACAAAGCGGCCCCTGGGCTTGAAACTGGCAAGCCGGTGGCAGGAGTTTAGCGATGCGGCGGGTTTTCCCATCGACCTCGCAGCTCTCGCCGGTTTCGCGGATGGCCGGGCGTCGGTCGCTGTTTACGATATCGGTAAACTGGATATGGTCTTTGTTGCTCCGGTCTCGGACGAACTCTTTGCGGCCACCCAACTTATGCAAAACAGCTCACGTTTTGAAGAAGAGGACCTGGGCCGCGGGGTTACAGCGTATCGCGTCGCCGTCGAGGCCGATCGTGGACGCCAGAAACAGCAGATGCTTTTTACGCATATCAAGGGGCGTCTAATAGTCGCGACAAGCGAAAGGCTTTTGGCGAGAACGATAGCAAACATGAGCGCACCGACCGGCAAAGACCGGCTTTATGACGAGCCTGGCTTTTCGCTGTTAAGCAAACGGGTGACGCCGCATATAGCAACCGTCTGGATCGATCAGGCGGCGCTCAATGACGACTACTATTTCAAGCGATATTGGCTGATGAAGGACACGGCGAAGCTAAAAAACGTGCGGTCCGGGATGTTCGATCTTTCGATAGCGGAAGGTCAGGTAAAGGAAGCCCGCGAATTTTTATTGAGCAAACCAGAGCAGCCATCTGCTGTCTCTGTCGCGGATGGACGCAATCTGCTGAGCCATGTCCCGGCAGATACATCGCTCTTTCGTATCAGTGCGGGAAATAGTGAGAGTGTGAATAGCGCGGTCAGAGAAATTCTTGCCGTGCAGGATAATTCCGCAAAAACTCCTGAGCAGACCGCATCGCACCCATCGTTTCGCGGCTACCGAGAATACGAAAGCCAAGAGGGGAGCTTTAGAAATCTGGGAACTGATTTCGACAAGAACATTAACGACATGCCCGAAAATGAGATCGAGACCACAGATAAAAAGCAGGACCTGGACATAGCTCCGGTCCTGGCTCCGGCCCGCCCGACGGCGATCCTGTCGATCTCACAGCCACGGATGCTGGAGAAACCGCTATTTGCGAAATTTAACTATGCTGCCGTCTTTAGGCTCGGGTCTCCGGCGGGCTTTGATCGGGCTGCCTTCGAAAAAGCTATCGAGAGAACCCTGGTCGAGCGCGTAATGATCCCGCGAGCCGAGACAATACCAGCGTGGACGACACAAAACACAAACGGCGTCGGCTACCGCGAGCTTGCGTTTCCGATGCTTGCCTGGAAGGTCAGCTATGCCATCTCGGGAAACGAACTGTTTGTGGCAAACAACAGCGAATTGCTGATCGAAATACACGAGGCGAAAAACTCAAGTCGCGGCGTCGGCCCCGACAAGGCTTTTAGCGATTGGTGGGTGATGGACCTAAAGCAAAGCTATAAGCAATTCGATCTGCTTTTTCACCAGCTCGAAAACGGGAATGCTTCCAACGACTTTTTCAGCGGAAATATCGGCAGCCTGATCGCGACCGTTCCAGAAGGAGCACGGGTCGAAGTGGAACGATCGTCTTCTACCATTTTCACTCACGAGGATGTAACAATGTACCTCACCTTATCGCAAGGTGAGAAATAATAGCGAGATTGAATTAGGTCAAGTCGCAAGAGCTAGCCATCGACCTGCTGGATGAGCAGGTCGGGCCCCGGCGAGTTGGATTGTAACCGGCCCCAGGACTGATGCTCAAAAAGGCCGGGATATCTGCGGGCACACGGTGTCTCTATGGGGCAGTAATGGACGAGAAATTGAAAGAGAATTCCCCCCGAAATTCCCTCGAAATTAATTTTGGGAAACATTGAGGGCCACCTTGAGTTCGAGCTGATCCTTAAGTCTCTGAGAGTAAATCAGTTATGTGGTACCGGGGACGGGAATCGAACTCGTGCGAACCTTGGTTCACAGGATTTTTAAGTCCTGGTGTTTAAAGCGGCTACGCATCCTTCGAAATTGGCGAGTGTTGTATCACTTCATCCGTTGGTGACAAACAGAGAGCGAACACAAAATTCGGCAAGTGTGACCTTGTCCTGTGAGATAATAAATAGGTTGCTGGCAAATGTAGAAGTGATATAATCTCGCCAAATGGGTGCGGAATCTACTAGAAACCCATCTTCAAAGATGGTGGCAAGATGGTGGCACTTTCTTGAATCAAGCCGAATCTTCGAAGCTCGCGTATCCCTGCAAGTTATTGATTTTAAGGCGTTTTGATTGGTTTTGATAAGTTGTGAAAATCTTCTGAAATCGCTTGGGGTGCGAGAGGTCGTGAGTTCAAATCT
>DLHV01000155.1:0-1372 GCA_002483395.1 Chloracidobacterium sp. UBA7659
TTTCCTGTAGAAAAAATCAAACAGCCTGAGACAAAGCAAAATGACGAACGAAATTTAGACGACTAGCTATTCGTGCTATTTGACCGGTTGGTTATTACAACCTGATTTCTAAAGAAAATATTCCTTGGAGCAAGGTTCACTCGGGAGGGCGCCTTCGGAGCGGAATTTGATTCCTGCGACGCACCATCTGCAGTTTTCGCCGCTGCTCAGGTGTTAAATTTCTATAATTGGGCGGCAAGGCCGGTAGCGGCGGCTCGACATTCGGCACTTTCGGGGTTATACCCGTTTCATCGATGATAGAATCCGGCGTTTCAACCCTGCCGTTTCTGATCTTCATATTCCCGACATAGATTGTCTTTCCGTCAAGATCATCGGCGGTCAAATCCTTGGCGCCGGATGTCGTTTTTGCTGTTTTCGATGTCTGTTTCGTTCGTGCTTTTTCGACCTCAGCCTTCAACTGCGGGTCCTTTGCCGCACCGCCGGCTGTTTCAGGAACAGGCGGCGTGACGACCTCGCTCGAATTTACAGCTGGATCATTTGTTACGGTTTTCTCTGTTTCTACTGGTGATAGGACTTGCGATTCCGGCTCGACAAAAGTAAAAATAACGTGATTGTATAAGTAAACACCCGCCGCAGTGCTCCCGGCGAGCAGCAATCCCGCAGCCGATGCAAATGCAAGACGCCGCTTCGAACCGACCCTTCGGGTCGAGCCGGAAGCAGTCAGGCTCACAGAATCAGAACCCGTGATCCTGTTTGTGTCTTCAGTACGAAGGGCCGTTTCCTGTGATATATAGGCTGGCAGGATCTCGGTCTTGACGTCTGTTTGTCTGTCTATTCCCTGACGCGTAGATCCAGGCATGAGCTTGGTGCTCTGCGATGAAATTTCGGCGTTGGCCACGGTGTTCGCCACATTTGCCGCTGCGGCCAGATGCTCGTAATTGCCATAATCCTTAACCATTTGCCGCATTTGCGAGGCAGATTGCGGACGGCCTGCGGCGTTTAGATCGAGAGCCTTGATCAACACACCCGAAAACCCCGCGGGAATTTCGTTCCGGACAAAATGGGCCGGAACCAGCGGATCGGGCTGGTGGCTCAAAACGCTCATTGCCCGTGTTAGGGCATCTTCCGGCGGCTGGCCGGTTGCCAGATGATACAAGGTTGCAGCGAGCGAATAAAGATCGCTGCGCGGATCGGTGCCGGTTCCCTGTATCTGCTCGAGAGATGCGTAGTTGCGAGAATAGCCGAAAATACTTTTCGCCGCCGTTTGGTGCCCGGCGTCCGTAGGATTTCCCTTCGCAAGGCCAAAATCGAGCAATATTATCTGGCCCCGGGAAGTGATCTTTAGATTTTGCGGTTTGATGTCGCGATGAAT
>DLHV01000155.1:1419-9114 GCA_002483395.1 Chloracidobacterium sp. UBA7659
CTTGCATCCCTTTCCAGCATGAACGAAAGGTCTTCGCCTGGGATGTACTCCATTACCAGAAACTGGCCGTTCTCTTCGAGAAAATGATCGCTTACGCGCGGCAAGGCCGTATGTTTTAGGCTGTTCAGCAGACGCGCTTCCCGCTCGATCGCTTTGCGGTAATTGTCGTCCATGCAGAGCGTTTCTTTGATCGCGACGGTGCTTCCGAATCGCTCATCGGTGGCGACATAAACCGCCCCCATACCGCCCTGCCCGATTNNCTGCTGCAGGATTTTTCCGGTCTCGATCATTCTGTTTCTACGACGGATGTTTTGAAATAGTTTACTACAAAATCAAATCGAGGCAGGACTAGAACGCCTGCCCCGATTATTCCCCTGGCGAAAAACAGCTTATTTGTAAACGTTGGAGCCGACTTTCGCAAGGTTATAAACATCGGCCAAACTGTTAAGTTCATACCGGACCCTTGCCCAGTTCGATTCGGTCACGCTGCCGTAACGATAATTCTTCATATTCCGGTCGATATCGGTCGCAATGTTAAGGCACCGGCGGACCTCCTCCCTGTTTTCGATCCACGCGTCGCGGCGATCGAATTCACGCGAAAGCTCGTCGGTTGCGGACTCCAGATCACGAGCTCGTTTGTTTAGCCAATCCTCACGGCTTGTGCCGTTAAGCAGGCTGCGGTCAAGAGATTTGTCGAAATTCTTGACGAAGTTGTCAACGCGGTCTTCGACACGGTTGACGATGACCTTAACCTGGGCTTTGTTCAGCCCGCGGCCACGCACCTCGCGACGCCTCTGAGCATTGGCCGTGTCAAACATTACGAAAATCGTGAGCACCACGGCGAATCCCGCAAGCACTCTGAATAAATTTCTGTTCATAATTTCTTTTCTCCTCTATTCACCAAAATTAAAAAATCAGGGAGATTGGACTGGTTTCTTACCGTCCGACATTCAGACGCGTTGGAGTGAGGTAAAGCCGATAAAAAATACACTTTTTCGCCAAAAATATTCTCGTAACTAATTATGCAAAAAGGGTTTGCAAAAAGCGTCATGTTTGATTAGGTCTTTTCGGCAAACCATTCCCTGGTCATATCGCACCAAATCGCAAGGCCTTTCCATTTGCCGAATTTCTTGTAGTGTTTCTCGATCTTTTTGTCCGTGCAAATCTTCTCACGATTGTGCTTCTTATAAAAGCCGGCCCGCAGCCACGAATCAAGGGCAAGGCCATCGTATCGCCCAAGCAGCTTCAAAAGATTTTCAGCTGCGTAATCGCCGATGCCTTTGACTTTTTTGATCTCTTTTTTAAGTTCGGAGGTAGGCAGTTCCGAGGCTAGCCATGTTTCAGGATCCAGCCTTCCGCTCGCTACTGATTCGGCCAGTTCGACAAAAAATGGCGAACGATATCCGGCACGGATCTCGTTACGGAAAAAATCTTCCGGCACACTCGCCAGCGCATTAGGCGAGGGGAAGGCAATTTTTCCGTCAATTGCCGGTTCTCCAAGTTTTTCGACCAAATTTGTGGTCATACTTTTTGTCAGACCCCAGGAGCAATTCGTTGTACACATTGTTTTCACGAGGTCTTCAAACACAGTGTGTGATCGCAACAGTCGTCCTGCGTTGACCCTTTGAACCCAGGCCAAAGCATCTTCCTTTCCGATCGTCGAATAAAAATCATCAAGGTCGTCGTCGAACCTCAGAATATGGCGGNNTCCGGTGAGATTTCAACCTTAAGTGTCTTACCGGCATCGATGATTCTTGCCGTCACCGGCTTTCCGGACTTGGCGCTTCGGAAAACATAATTCAGGCTTGCTGTGGAATCGTTATATTCGAAGGGCAGGAGATCGCTCCAACCATGTCCATTCACGGTATGCTCAAAACTAAAATTTTTTGGTCGTGGAATAATAATAATATTGGACATTTTTTAGATATTATGTCTAAAATGTCGTGTTTGACAAATCTTTACATTTTTAGACCAAAAACCCCCAATTTTCGTCTAACTTCACGGAAGAAAGCTTTTTGATCAAGTCGATGCCAACAGGTTGTCTTGTTATTTACACAAATTTCGGTTAGTTTGTTAAACATTCTTAAACGGCATCGTATAATTCACACACGTTCCGTTAAACATAATGCCGAAGTAAGATGTCGGCCAGTCACACACAGTTCGTAAGGAGGAAAGGGTATGGTTAGCATGAAATCGCACGTATTATTGCGACTATTCACTGCCGTTTTTGTTCTTTGTCTTGTCTCGATCCTGTCTTTTGCGCAGGATGATCCCGACCCGAATTCGCCTACACCGGTTTTGTTGAGGGCAAAGGACTCGAAGCGTGTCTTTGCGGTTCCCGCAGACAGTGCGCAAAGCGTTAATTTGTCTATGGCAAATCGGGAATCTTTTCCTCCAAACTCCAGGGTCGCTATTTTTGCGAAGAATGTTGTCCTGATGGAAGGCGAAGGAGCAAATGCCTTTAGGGTTTACGTCGAAGATTCGCGGGGAAAACAGTACCGTTTTCCGGTCGTCGATCTTTATCAGGTAAAAGCCAGGACACCGACGTATGCAATAGTTGTAGAACTTCGTGACGAAATCGGCTATTGGGACCCGCCGTCGGCTGACGGCGATGTTCTACTAAGAGTTTCCTGGCGCGGATTGACCAGTGACCGGGCTCGATTAGGGTATGGAACGACCGGCGGTTCGATACAGGACGACGCTATTCCATATTCGAAGTTGTATGCGAGCACGTTAAGAGATGATCCGGTCCGAAAGGCAGGAAGAACGGCCTCCCCTGAATACGTGGGCTACCGCTGGTCCGGCGACCGTATGAGATTTTTGGAGCAGGCCGCGTTCGGCCCAACGGCGGCTCTCGATGCCCGAATTCGTAGGATTGGCATCCGAACATGGCTTGCCGAGCAGTTTGAAGCTCCTTACCCGTCGGCATCGAACCCGTATCCGAACAACGCTTTGAAGCCGAGTAACGCACCGGCGGATTGTGACAACGAGCAAACCATAACGCCCGATGTCCCGGTGACTTGTTTTCGCGATACCTACACGATGTACCCGGTTCAGGCCTGGTTCTTCAAGGAAGCATATTACGGCGATGCACAGCTTAGACACCGCGTCGCATGGGCTCTGAGCCAAATATGGGTGATATCGGGCGTCGATACGCAGCAGTCGCGGCATATGACCGAGTATCACAAAGTGTTGTCGAATAACGCGTTCGGAAATTATCGAACACTTATGCAGCAGATGACGCTCAATCCCGGGATGGGCAATTATCTCGACATGGTTCGGAGCACCAAGAATAATCCGAACGAGAACTACGCCCGTGAAATAAAACAGTTGTTTACGATCGGGTTATTTATGCTCAACCCAGATGGAACGCTCCAGCTTGACGGGCTGGGCGATCCGATTCCAACTTACGACCAGAACACAGTTAATAATTTCACAAAAGTCATGACCGGTTGGAATTTCTGTAATACGGGCTGTCCAAATTCGGTGGTCGGCGTCGTCAATTATATCGACCCGATCGTTCTCGTCCCGAGCAACCACGATCTAACAGCAAAAACGTTGCTGAGCTACCCTGGATCGACTACGACAAACATCGCGGCGTGTACAGGTTGCAACACCGCAGCAATAACGACATATGCGAATAATTCGCTGAATCAAACACTGGACAATATCTTCAATCATCCAAATGTCGGTCCTTTCGTCAGTAAGACGCTTATCCAGCACCTGGTAACGAGCGATCCGACACCGGCCTATATCGGGCGTGTTGCCGCTGTTTTCAATAATAACGGTTCGGGTGTTCGCGGCGATCTTAAAGCGGTCATCAGGGCGATACTGCTTGACCCTGAGGCACGCGGCGACGCCAAAACAGACCCAAACTTCGGCAAATTGCGCGAGCCCGTTCAGTTACTTACCAACGTTGCACGGACGTTTGACGTAACAACGGCAGCCGGAACCGGACAAAGCGACGGTGTGTTTTATTCGCCTACCGGCAACTTGCTGACCACGATGGCTCAGACAGCGTTCTATTCGCCGACCGTTTTCAACTATTATTCGCCCGACTTTGTGATACCGGGCACGGCCCTACTTGGCCCGGAATTCACCTTGATGACAACCGGAACGGCGATCGCCCGTGCGAACTTCGCAAACACGATGGTTTTCAACCAAATAAACGCGAGCCAGCCAAACATACCGCTCGGGACCAAGTTTCTATATACGGAAATGCAGGCACTGGCTGCCGCCGACTCGAGCGGAAATCTCCTGCTTGATGCGTTGAATGACAAGATGATGCACGGAACAATGTCGGCCTCAATGCGGAGCACTATTTTGACCGCGGTAACAAACATTGTGGCTACCAATCCGCTCGCGCGGGCACAACAGGCAGTCTATTTAGTGACGACATCGTCGCAGTACCAAGTACAGAGGTGATAACTATGACAGAATCAAGACGTGAATTTTTGAAAAAATCCGGTGGTTGCGCCTTGGGCATGGTAACTCTTGCGACACAGATGCAGCATTTCGGCCTGATGAGTGCCTTGGCACAAAAGGTCAAGGACGACTCGACAAGCCCTGAAGGCGGCGCGAACTATAAAGCGCTTGTGCTGGTTTACATGGCGGGCGGAAATGACGGGAACAACATGGTGATCCCGAATCACTCGGACGCGACCATAAGCAATTACAGTGTGTACAACACGCTTCGCGGCCCCGACTTGGCAATACCGCAGGCTAGTCTGTTACCAATCACGGTTCCCCGAATGGGCGGGCTGACTTATGGTTTGCACCCGAATTTCGGAACCGGAGCCACCAATGGCGGAATTCATCCGCTCTGGGCACAAGGGAAAATGGCGATCGTCACGAATTGCGGCACATTGGTTCGGCCTCTGACAAAGGCCCAGTATCAAAGCAGCGCATTTCAAAAGCCTTACCAGTTGTTCTCACATTCCGATCAGACTGCCCAGTATCAAACCAGCATTTCGAACACCCAGGCTTTCACCGGTTGGGGCGGACGCGTATCGGATCGGTTGACCGCGGGCAGCAATCCGACGGCGCTGATCCCGATGGTTACTTCTATCGCCGGAGCCCAGTTGTTTACTGCCGGCCAAACGACTTTGCCGATGGCGATCAATGACTCCAACACGTTACTGGCAAATGTATTGAATCCATTGGGATTTACAAACACGGGCGGCCCGGCACGCCTGACGGCATTCAACGCATTGCGCGGGCTCGATCTGACGTCTAATTATGTCGCCGCGGCAAGCCATGTTACTGATCTGGCAATGCAGGCAAATGCGGCACTTCAAACCCCGGGAGACACCACGGTGACGTTCCCCAACACGAGCATCGGCCGGCAGCTTCGACAGGTGGCCCGGCTAATCAAAAAGCGTAATGAGCTAAACGTAAACCGGCAGATCTTCTACTGTCAGATCGGCGGCTTTGATACGCACACGGGTGAACCGGCCCAGCACGTGAATTTATTCACCCAGTTTAGCCAGGCTGCCCGGGCGTTTTATGACGAATTGGGTGACCCGGGGCAGAACGCGCAAAATGATGTTACGTTGTTTACGTTATCCGACTTCGGCCGGACAATGCAGCCGTCAGGCTCGGGCACGGTCGTCGGCACCGACCATGCCTGGGGCAACCATATGTTTGTCATCGGCGGGTCAGTTTTGGGCGGGAATTTCTACGGTATGAACACCGCGGTCAACGGAACGCCATACCCGCATCTGCAACTCGGCGGACTTGACGACACCGATTCCGGAACGAATCCTCGCGGCCGTTGGATACCTACAACTTCGGTCGACCAGTACGCAGCGACGCTAGCTCGCTGGTTTGGGCTGCCGGAAGTCGATATGCCCTCGGTTTTCCCGAATATCGGCAATTTCACGACCTCGAATTTGAGCTTTATGCCTTAGTTCAACCAACAATATCAGCGTTTGCGGTTTGCTTCTCTTCGAATTATCAGGCCGTGGTAATCTGCAGAGGTTATCACGGCCTTTTCTTTATTGAATCGTATCACCTCAAACGTATGCGGTCTTGAACTTTCCGTGCCCAGAACATAAACTGATTATCTTAAAAAAGTCCAATTAAACCCGTGAACTTACCGAATTATTTAACACTGGCAAGAATCGTGATAGTCCCCTTTCTTGTCGTTGTGCTTCTGACTCCGGTTGCGGACCGATGGTTTGGGATGAGCGGGTACGTTCTTGCGATTATTATCTTTCTCCTCGCGGCGTTTACGGACATTCTGGACGGTCAACTCGCCCGCAGACGCAACCAGGTATCGACACTCGGAAAGTTTCTGGACCCGATCGCCGACAAACTTCTCGTTTCGGCGGCTTTGATTGTACTGGTTGAAAAGCATCTCGCGCCATCGTGGGCGGTTGTGATAATTCTCGGCCGCGAGTTTATCGTAACGGGTTTGCGTTCGGTTGCCGCATCCGAAGGGATTGTGATTCAGGCCCGAAGCATCGGAAAGCTGAAAATGTGGGCGCAATGCGTTGCGATCGTCGCGTTGCTCGTGGCGGCCGCGACCGGAACTCCTCCGGTATCGAATTTCGGCCTTGAATATCCGGCGTTTCGTTTTTGGGAAGTCGAAGAAGTTCGGACAGCGTTTTCAAATATGGCCCATTTTGCAATGACCTCAAATGACTGGAAAGTGTTTGGCTATCTGGTCGGCCGTGGAGCCTTGTGGGTTGCGGTAATCACCGCACTTTGGTCAATGTACGACTATTTTTCGTTCTTCTTCCGGGAAAAACAGATTAACGCAAAGTCGCCCGCCGCAAAGTAAAGCCAAGCAAAAAAGGAACGCTGAAGCGGTGGCTCGAAAACCCGGCATCATATGCCTTTCTTAAAAACCTTCCTTGCGGCTTTGCTCCTTTGCGGGAGACTGTCTCCTGAAAAAGTAAGGTCTCAATTTTNNCGCAAAGACGCCAAGACGCAAAGGGTACAGCATTGAGCTTATTTCTTGCTTTTTTTGGGTTTCTTAACGGGCGTCCGATCGCGGGAACGCACGAGGTCTTTGAGTTCGGTCATGAAGGCCGAAACGTCCTCGAATTCCAAATAAACCGACGCAAACCGCACATAAGCGACCTTGTCCAGTGCCTTCAGCCGCCGCATTATGATCTTTCCGATTTCNNTCAGTCGTGGCCATCTCGCGGTCAAGCGAATCCTGAACATTTTTCTCGACTTCATCGACGACGCCTTCGAGCTGAGTAACGGATATAGGCCGTTTCTCGCTCGCTCGCAAAAGCCCCGACAGAACTTTATTGCGCTCGAATGCCTCGCGTTTTCCGTCTTTTTTAACGACCATGTAGGGGATTTCGTCAATGCGTTCGTAAGACGTAAAGCGCCTTCCGCAAGAAAGGCACTCTCGCCGACGACGAATCGAATCGCCGTCCTTCGCCTCACGCGAGTCTACGACCTTGTCTTCAATATGTGCGCAAAAAGGACATCGCATAATTATAAGTCCGCCAAACTTCAGTTTGTCGGTTCCATTCTGCCGCAGACTGAAGTTTGCGGCATGTCAGACGGCTGATTCAAAATCAGGTGAATCTGATTCGATCTCCCGTTCGGCGTTTTCGCTCGACAGAAGGCTTCTAAACCGCTCAATACTTATATCTCCGTGCAGAAAATAATATAAGCCGAAAACGATGGCCGGTGCGAAATATACCAGATGCATAGCAATAGAAGCGGCTGCCG
>DLHV01000155.1:9136-10970 GCA_002483395.1 Chloracidobacterium sp. UBA7659
CCCCGCCGCTCCTCCGGGCGTTGGAACCAGCGAGCCGACTACCGCAAAACCCATAAGGAAAAGTGCGTCGCTGAACGTCAATGGCAGCCTGAAGGCAAGTAAAACCAGCCACGTCGGAATCGCAATCGCGAGCCATAATAGAAATGTCCAAAAGATCAAGCCAAGCGTTTCTCGCCAATCGCGGAGGAACCCAAGTGCGGACGCAAGCTGTTTAAGAATACTTAGAATGATCCTTCTGATTCGTCCAGGGATAAATTTGCGTTCGGTCATCCGTCCCGCCCATAAAATGACTTTCGCTGATGACCGCTGATAAACTACAAGGGCGGCAAATCCGGTTGCAACTCCGAGCAGCATCAGAAGGCCGAGAGACTCCACGTGTTCAAATTCTTTTTCCCGGCCGGGCGGTGAATTGAGCCACAAAAGATTAGCTGCAAAGAAACAAACGATCGCAGCAAGATCGAATACACGTTCGAGCCCAAGCGTGACCAGGGCGGCGGATGGACGGACGCGCCGATCGCGCATAGGCAGCCACATCGGTCGGACGATTTCGCCTGCACGTCCGATCAGAAAGATAGCGGCGAAACCGACCGTCGTCGTCGCAAACAGCTCCTTCAAACTCGATTCTGTTATTGGTTCGAGCAGAACTTTCCATCGAATCGCCCGAAAAAGGTATCCGAGACAAATGATAAAAACGGCGGCAGTCAGGTAGTACGGATTAGCCTGGCGAAGGCTTTGACCCACCTGCTGCCAATCGAGATTGCGCCCGAAAAACCAGAAAATAAAGGCGGCAAACAAGAAAAGGAGTATGAATTTAATGTACTTTCGCAAACGATTTCGTGAAACTTAACTCGATCTATTGATAAAATAGCCTGTATCAAAACTCTGCCGGGTAACAAAAATGCTTCACCCGGCAAAAGAAAAGATACTTTATTCATCAGAGAAATGCGAATGCGGTCGGGCTGCGCATTGAGACCGGGCGGAAACGCGACCGTTAAGAAGCATGCTTCCCGTGGAAATCATATCGGCACGCTCGTTCACACTCGCGCTTCTGCCCGTGAGGCGCGCCTACCCCAAAGTAGAAGGAGTACACTCTCTACTGGTCGTATTTCTGCCCGAATCCGTATATATTTTATGTGGAACTTTTCGGTTTTTGCTGTCGTAAGAAAGCATTGGCAGAGCCAGATAATTGCTTGTTGCGATTCGCAAAGGACAATTGCTTTAGGAGACATACCAGGTTGGAAGCATTGAAGGCTGCGGTGGAAAATAACGGTGCGGAGCTGATACGGCGGGCACGTTCAGGCGACGGCGTGGCGTGGGAGGAGATCGTCACGGGTTTCTCGCGTCGCATCTTCAACCTGGCTTACCGCTTTACTTCCAGTATCGAGGCTGCCGAAGACTTGACGCAGGAAGTGTTCATACGCATTTATCGCACGCTCGACCAGTATGATCCGAAGCAGGGCGATCTCTCGAATTGGCTGATGAGATTAGCAAGGAATTTGATAATCGACGATTACCGGCACCGGCAGCGTAATCCGCAAAATTCGATGGCAGACGCCGTGGACGACCATTCCTATCATCTGCGTGCGGTTGGAAACTCGGCGCACAGGGAGATGGAACGGCGTGAAATCGCAGCTCAGGTGCAGGAAGGCATTGACAAGTTGCCGTCGGATCTCAAAACATGCGTGATTTTGCGTGACATTGAAGAGATGAGTTATCAGGAGATCGTTGACGTGCTGCGGATACCGGAAGGTACGGTCAAGTCTCGAATAAACAGGGGGCGAATCGAGCTTGCGAAGATATTGAGAAGGATGAGGGTTGTGACGATTTAGTTCTG
>DLHV01000155.1:10981-17423 GCA_002483395.1 Chloracidobacterium sp. UBA7659
TCCTAAAACAGGAGGGGAGCTAAGAGCGGGACTCTAAAGTAGCAAAATATGAGAAAAATCTTCGTCACATTAAAAATGTAGTTGTTCAAGGGGTTGGAGTTATATGTCGTATGAAAATGAAAATTTAATAAACTGCTCGCAGTTCGAAGAGTTATTGACCGATTATTTGGACAAGACGCTTGAAGCTTCGACCCACAAAGCGGTCGCTGCCCACGCATTGAGCTGCCCGTTGTGCCATTCGCTCCTTAACGAAGTAAAGGCGTCGCTTTTGGTTTGCCGTGATATCGCGGACCCGAAAATGCCGGTTACCCGGCTGGAAGCACGCATTCTTGAGCGTACAATGCCGCAATCGGCAATGGCGTGTAACGATTTTGAAGAGCATCTGACCGATTATCTGGACGGATTTTTGCCTGCACCGGTCTTTCACCGCTGGGAGCGTCATGCCGTGTTTTGCGAAGAATGCACCGACTTGCCGGGTGCGGTCGTTCGCTCATTGGCGGCGGTTGTGACATATAAGCTGGACGAATTGCCGTTGCCCGAGGGCTTGCATCGGCGCATTCTGCAAGAGACTATCGGCACGGCCCGTGCCGCGGCGGTAAAAGCCTCGAGGATTTCGCAATTCGCAGAATGGATTCGGGGGCTTCAGTTCCCGATCTCGGTGCCGCAATTGGCTCCGGTGGCAATGATGCTGATGTTTGCGTTTCTTGTGTTTAGCCAGACGGTTTCGGCCGACGGTACGCTTGCCGGCATCTACACAAGCAGCTATGAACTTGCCGAGCAGACATATCAGCAGGGAGCCGATGCCTGGAGCGGAAAAGAATTAGATCGGCCGGCGGCTCAGGAACCGGTTAACGGCACAACGTATGTTGATCATGAAGGTGGGAAATAATCGATGAATTGCGCTTATCACGCTCAAAATGTGGGAGTTGTGCAGTGTAACGGGTGCGGAAAGCCGCTCTGCCCGGCATGCGACCACAGGATCAAGGGGTTTCCTTATTGCCAGGACTGCATTGTTTTGGGCGTCGATCTTCTTAGGCAGCAGAATAAATCATCGTACATTCCGTTTGTAAAAAAACAAACCTCGCCATTTATCGCTACATTTCTTTCCTTCATTTGCCCCGGTTTGGGTGCCGCTTATAATGGGCAAACCGTTAAGGCACTGGTTTATTTCGGCGTATTTGTCGGTCTTTTTCAGATGGCGATACTGACGGGCGGGACGTTTCTTTTCGTCCTTGGGTTCTTGGGAATGTGGCTTTTCGCGGCACTTGACGCGTGGCGAACCGCGCAGATGATCCGGTCGGGATTGACGCCGGATGTTGCCGAGGATATATTCGTTAAGCGCTTTTCGGGCAACCCGAAGCTCTGGGGCATCGTGCTGACGATTCTTGGTTTGGGATTCTTGTTGCAATCGGTATTTAACGTCCGCGGCCTTATGCGTGCTCTGCTGCCGGCAATGTTAATCGGTTTGGGCGTCTACATCCTTCGAGGATATATCTTCAAGCCGAAGGCGGAAGAACAGAGGTGGACGGATTTTGACAGTGCAAGGCCGGCGAGGATCTTCCCCGGACAGGCGGGCGAGCATCGATATCGCGGCGACGATTACGAAGTGGAAACGACTGACTTTTCGAGAGGATCGCGGGCCGGAGGCTGGAAAAATCGGTAAGCTCGCCGACTCGGTTAGTGCCACGATGTCTGGCTTTACCAATTCTACTTGCGGATTTTGGGTTATATTAAATAGGATAGACTAATAAGGAGCAGTATTTATGCTTTGGTTAAAGGCAACTGGTTTACTTGGAAGCGTGTTGGCTCTTATCGCCGTTGTGATCGTTTTTCTTAAAACGATAATAGGTTTTATCGGTTTTCTGACCTTGATGTTCAAAATTCTGATTGTGGTTTTGTTCGTCGCGCTGATCGTCGGGGTAGGCTTATTGGTGCTGCGCGGCTTTAGAGAATCTCGCCGCGGCAAGGAATAAGTTTTCAGTAAGTTCGGGATTTCAAGAGGACTGTCGTTGGAGGCGAGATGTGAGCTTGCCTTTTTCGACGGTTCGTGTTTATAATCTTACTAACCAAAATTGATCCAAACCAGTTATTTTGGTTACAGACCCACAAATTTAGATACTAATTGTTTTTTAACTAGTTACATTTGAGGTTTCGCGTTAGTCGCTCGCGGCTATTCTTGCGTGATTCCGTGTGCCGGGACGTTGGATTCCCGGTACGAAATCATTAAAAGGAGCTTAAAAGCATAATGCAAAATACAGACAAGTCTTACACTTTTCTTTTATCGCATTCAACAAAATCAAGGATTTATTTTCGCAGGCTGGAAGTTTCAAAGAAGTTTCTCAGAAGCAGCTTGTTGAGTCTGGGTATATTTTTTGGACTATCGATTTTTGGCATCGGCATTTTTGGTGTCTTAAATTATTCAACATTGGAAGTTTCGGCCTTTTCAACAAGATCTACAGACCATCTTCAGAATCATCTTTCAGCCGCCGTACCCGGACAGCCTAATTCAATCGACTATTCACGGCCTACAGATTACGACAATTTTTCCGTAAACAGCGGCGGGCCGTCAGCACCCGAGGAGTCTGACACGGAAGACGTCGAACTGGAAAAGCGGCTTCAGGTAATTCAGACCACGAGCAATCCGGCATTCGTACCTGCGATTTGGGCCCATTTGGGCAAAATTAATAACGAATTCGGCTTTCGCCGCAATCCGTTCGGCGGCAGAAGCTATGAGTTTCACCCGGGAATGGACATAGACGGCGAGCGGGGCGACATGGTAGTTGCACCCGCAAACGGGGTGGTCACCGAAGCAGGCTGGAAGGGCGGCTACGGCCAAATGGTCGAAGTCGACCACGGCAACGGGCTGAAAACCCGCTACGGCCACCTCTCGAAGATCGAAGTTGAGGTCGGCGATTCGCTCACGCGAGGGCAGATGATTGCCTTTGTCGGTTCGACCGGCCGTTCGACCGGACCGCATCTTCATTACGAGCTCCGCCTCAACGACAAACCGATCAATCCGCGGCGTTTTCTCCCGCCTGAACCGACCGAGCTGAAAAAGGTCATCGGTTAGGAGTTCCAACTTTAGTTGGCTTCGTCTAACTGTNNAAAAGCAGGTACTCCGAACAAATGAAAAAGCGAGCCGAAGCAACGGCTCGCTTTTTTGCTTGATAGCCAATCGAGGTTTATACGGCTATAATCTATGTTTTGCCGCTTTTCAAATATCAATTTAAGGAAACCCAGTTTATGAAATCGAAGAATGTTTTTCTCTCATTTGTCCTGACGTTTGCCGTCGTGCTCTCGTCGGTATCGTTTAGCTTCGCGCGTTTTGACGAAGGCATGTTCGCTCCCGGCCAGATTGCCGGTTTGCCGCTCAAGAAAAGGGGGCTGAAGATCAGGCCAGAGGAGATCTNNCGGACTGACTGACGCGGTCATTCGCCTGAGCATCGGCTGCACGGCCGAATTCGTTTCGCCTGACGGCCTGATCCTGACGAACCATCACTGCGGCTTCGACGCCCTCGTATCGGCCTCGACGCCCGACAAGGACCTTGTTGAAACGGGCTTTAAGGCCGACAACCGTGCGGGCGAGATCTCGGCAAAGGACTATTCGATCTTTATCACCGAGCGTGTCGATGATGTGACCGCCAAGATAAAGGCCGGCACCGAATCACTCACCGGCGAAGCTCTCGCCGCCGCGTACAAGAAGAACATCGACGCATTGACGACCGCCGAGCAGGCAAAGGCACCGGCAGGTTCGACGATCCGTATCCAGATGCTCGACAGCGGCTATTTCTTTTACCAATATCAAACACGGCAGTTCAAGGATGTCCGCGTAGTTTACGCTCCGCCGCGCAACATCGGCATCTTCGGCGGCGACCCCGACAATTTCGAATGGACCCGGCACACGGGCGATTTCACCTTCCTTCGTGCATATACCGCGCCGGACGGGTCGGCGGCGGAATATTCGCCGAACAACGTCCCCTACAAAGCCAAAAAGTATCTGACGATGAACATTGGCGGGCTTAAGGACAACGATTTCGTCTTTGTGCTCGGCTACCCCGGCGGCACGACGCGTTACCGCGAGAGCCAGTCGATCGAATACGCCCGCGACGCCAACTTCCCGTTCCTCGCTAAATGGCTCTCTGCCTTGAGCGACAGTTTGCGGAAGATCGGCTCGACCGACGAACAGAAGCGGATAGCCTTCCAGGGTGACATCGCCAATTTCGACAACTCGCGAAAGGCCTTCGAGGGCGGTTATCTTCGCCTGATAAGGGCCAACGTCGTCCAGCAGCGTCAGGCTGAAGAAGCCCGCCTTGCGACATGGATCGCCGCTAATCCTGATCGTCAAAAGAAATACGGCAGTCTCCTGTCAGAGATCAAATCGCTTTCAGAGGAGACCAACGCCGCTTCGAAACGTGATGCGATCATCCGCCGCTTCCCCGACCCGAATTCGATGGTCGTCTTCCCGCAGATCGTCAGCGCCGTCCTCTACACCCAAATTCAGGGCAAGATGATGAAAGATGAGGAAAAGGCAGCGAAGCTGAAGGATATCGAGAAGGCATACGCCTCGCGTGAGCCTTCCCATGAAGCCGAATTGCTCAAGTTCTTCCTCAAAACTCTTGACGAGCTTCCGGCAAACCAGAAGTTCGCACCCGCCGAGAAGTTGTTCGGCACGTTTCAGGGGCAAGCCCGCCGCGAGGCTGAAGCCGCCTTTGTCGAAACGATCGTCAATGGCGAATACTCTTCCGCCGAAGCGACCGCCGGGCTTTATGGTGTTCGCACGATGGACTTCAAACCCGAACGTGAGAACATCCTTGCGTTTGCAAAAGGCCTCGGCGAAGAGCGTGCCGCACTAGCCGCACGCGGAGCCAAATTCGCCGCCAACATCGACCGACTCCGCCTTCTCTACATGCAGTCGCTGACCGAGATGAAGGGCATCAACCCGGTTTACGCGGACGCGAATTCGTCGCTGCGGTTTACCTACGGCAACGTCAAAGNNTCAAAGGCTACACGCCCCGCGAAGCCGAGTACCGCTCACCGTTCACCACGATGAAGGGCATGATCGAGAAGGACACAGGAGAGAAGCCGTTCGACACCCCGCAGAAGCTCAAAGACCTGCAAGCCGCGCATGATTTCGGCCGCTACGGCCAGGGCGACAGCGTCGTACTCAACTTCCTCTCGACCACCGACATCATCGGCGGGAACAGCGGCAGCCCGGTCCTCAACGGCAGCGGCGAACAGGTCGGCCTCGTTTTCGACGGCAATTTCGAGGGCCTCGGCAACGATTTTTACTATGATTCGGAGGTCAACCGGACGATCGCGGTGGATATCCGCTACGTTCTATTTGTTGTCGAAAAATTCGGCGGTGCAAAATGGATTGTCGACGAAATGAAACTGGTCGGCGGAGCTAAGGCCAAGGCGGCCTCCAACTAAAAACTCCAACTACCTTAGCATTCAGCCTCGACCACGAGGTTTTTCGGCTTGGACTAATCTTATGTCCGCTTATGACACGAATTGCACTGCGTTGCGTTCGGTGTCTTAGAATCGGGGCGCTGGATTTTGACCTCGAAATGACATACGTCACAGGCCTTATGAAACGCCATCTGATTCGTCATCTTCAGCAAAGTAGTGGTTCCGGGCTCCTTGACAACCGGGATCTCTGGCATCAGTTTTGGCACCTGTCCGACGCGTGCATGACAATCAC
The DNA here is from genome assembly GCA_002483395.1 of Chloracidobacterium sp. UBA7659. Lineage (GTDB taxonomy): Bacteria > Acidobacteriota > Blastocatellia > Pyrinomonadales > Pyrinomonadaceae > OLB17. Next base: position 16,683 of record DLHV01000155.1, read on the forward strand.
GACACGCGGCAACCGCGGCGGCCTTCGGGTCTTTGTTGAATAGCTCGGCCGTCAACGTAGTTGTGCGGTCGGCGGGCCAGGCCGTTTTTAACGGCGGGAATTTGGCCAACTCGGACACAGGTTGGGCGGCGTGATGACATCCGATGCAGGCGATCGGGCCGGCGCCGTCTGCCGAGTACTCGCCGCCATTGTGCTTCACGTGGTTAAACGTAACCTTGCCGAGTTTCGCGTCCTGAGCAAGAACTATAACCTCAGGCATTTTGATCTGCGCTGGCGGGTTTGTCTGCGCGTGGGCAACCTCCGGTGAGAGGTCGACATTCAACGCGACGAATCCCATAACTAACAGTGCGATCGTTGCTGTAAAGATTAAAATTCGTTTCATGTTGTGATTCCTCCTTGATCCTGATGAAGATCCAAAACTACCTTTGTCGGGAGTATACAGCGTTTGGATTATCCCGTATGTGATGCAACTCACAGATCCGCCTTTTTTTGACGTAATTCAACCCAGATTACGCATAGGAAAAATGGAAGGAGATCGAACTGTTTATCATGTGCGCGAATCGAATGTCCGCGAATATGGAAGCGTGGCGCGGTTTTTCCCAGTCGTGACTGTGGCTAGTACGGCTCTGTTCTGTGGCGGCAGTCATTTCTTCGATCTCTGAAACGTCATAGGATCGCACTGAATTCGAAATCGATATCAGGAGCCGATTCAATGACACCGAAAATGATCACCACCAATGC
>DLHV01000155.1:17440-45206 GCA_002483395.1 Chloracidobacterium sp. UBA7659
CCAGGCCCAAACCGAAACCGACCCGGACAAGACACTTTCGCCGTATTTTTATGTAAAGGGCGACCCAGAGGTCGATCGCCTTCCTTTAAAGGATACACGGGTCGAGATCGCCGTTTCGGGCGTCATCGCGGACGTGAAGGTGACCCAAATATATCGCAATGAGGGCGTGCGCCCGATCAATGCGACCTATATGTTTCCGGCATCAACGCGTGCCGCCGTTTACTCGATGAGGATGCGGATCGGCGATCAGGTCATCGTGGCAAAGATCAAGGAACGGGAGAAGGCGAAGGAGGAGTTCGAGACGGCAAAAAAGGAGGGGAAAAGCGCATCTTTGCTTGAGGAAAACAGGCCGAATGTATTTTCGATGAAGCTGGCCAATATCATGCCCAACGATCAGATCGAGATAGAGTTGCGTTATAGCGAGCTGCTGGTGCCGACCGATGGAGTCTATGAGGTGATCTACCCGACGGTCGTCGGGCCGCGTTATCCCTCGCCAGAAGATCCGTCCGCGGCAAAAGAAGGCCGCAAGGTAAATGCTCATTATTTTCGTGAAGGGAAAAATCCAAGCAGCACACTCTATATTTCAACAAGGATCTCGGCGGGTGTTCCAATTGAGGAGCTAAACTGTACGTCGCACCAAATCTCTCCGGAATGGCAGAGTCCGGCCGTCGCTCAGCTTACCTTGGACGACCCGGACCCGTTCCAGGGAAATCGCGACTTTGTCCTTCGCTACCGTCTGAAAGGTAAGCGGATCGCTTCAGGGCTCATTCTTTTTCAGAGTGAGGACGAAAACTTTTTTCTTTACATGGCCCAACCGCCGCATCGGGTCGCCGTTGAGGACATACCGGCTCGCGAATACATTTTCGTGGTGGACGTGTCCGGCTCGATGAGCGGATTTCCTTTGGATACGTCCAAACAGCTTTTGGAAGACCTTATTGGCGAATTACGGGCATCGGATTTTTTCAATGTCGTCCTGTTTGCCGGTGATTCAACTCTGCTTTCTGAAAAGCCGCTTCAGGCCAATCAGGAGAACATAGATCGCGCGATCCAGCTTCTGGAGGAACAACGCGGCAGCGGAGGAACCGAGCTGCTATCCGCTCTCCAGCGGGCAATGGCCCTTCCGCGCGAAGAGAGTGTCTCGCGAAGCATCGTAGTGGTCACCGATGGCTACATCTCCGGAGAAGGGGAAGTCTTCGAATACATTCGTGAAAATCTCGATAAATCTAACGTATTCGCGTTTGGTATCGGCACTTCGGTAAATCGGTATCTTGTCGAAGGTGTGGCGAAGGCCGGAATGGGCGAGCCTTTTATCGTTACCGGGGAATCGGAAGCCGCAGCTATGGCAGCCAAATTCCGCGAATACATTCAGACTCCGGTTCTGACCGACATTCAGGTCCGCTCAAACGGCTTCGAGACCTACGACGTTTACCCGTCCCGCCTTCCCGATCTGCTGGCGGACCGCCCGGTGATCGTTTTCGGCAAATGGCGCGGTCCAGCCACGGGGACCTTTGAGCTGACAGGAAAATCGGGGAGGGGCGACTATGTGACCAGTTTGGATGTCGGCGGCATCCAGCCGGATAGCACGAATGTAGCTTTGCGTTACCTCTGGGCCAGGTCACGGATCACCGAACTCTCGGATTACGGGTCAGCAAACATATCGGACGAGCACGTCAGGGACATTACTTCGCTCGGTTTGAAATATAACCTGCTGACCCGGTACACCTCATTCATCGCGGTCCGCGAAGTGGTGAGAAACCCGGACGGCTCAGCGACCGATGTGAACCAGCCACTGCCGTTGCCGATCGGAGTCAGCGATATGGCGATAGGAAGCGAGCCGGAACTGGTTTGGCTGTTCGCTGTACTGGCCTTGATCGCGTTTCTAATTATCGTCCGCCGGCGTCTTGTCAGAACCCCTGCGGTAGCGGGTGGTTGAGCTGAAGTTTTGTATGAACCCGAAACCCAGGCGCATTCGGATTGCCCAGTTGAGTGTTGTGCTGCTTTCGGCCGCGGCGCTGAAGGTGTATTACTCAACGGCAAGCGCCGACGGCCTGCGATGGATCCTTACACCGACAACCATTCTTGTTGAATGGGTGACCGGTACAAGCTTTGAATTCGAATCTCATGCAGGATACATGAGCAGCGACCATTCTTTCCTCATTGCCGCTTCGTGTTCCGGAGTCAATTTCCTGATTACCGCGTTTCTAATACTTTCGCTTGGAAAGCTGTGGAAAGTACGTTCGCAAAGCCTCGGGTGGTCGTTCATACCGGTGGCGATGATGATCGCCTATTTTACGACCATAATTGCCAACACGGTCCGCATTTCAACCGCGTTGCAGATGCGTTGGATGAACCCGGAAGCGATCTGGGTGAACCCGGACCAGCTTCACCGCTTCGAAGGAATCTTTATCTATTTTGGATTTCTGCTGTTGCTGTTTATTGTCAGCGAAAAGCTGAGTTCGGACAGTGCATCTGCTTCGAACCGCACCACCGATCTGCTCCGGCGAACTTTCCTTCCGCTTCTGGTCTATTACGGTACGATGTTAGGAATTCCGTTGGCCAACGGCGCATATCGCCAGGGAACAGACTTTTGGGAGCATTCCGTCTTCGTATTAATAACTCCTCTTCTTCTTATTCTCCCACTCGTCGCTCTCCGCTCTATTAAGGATCAGCGGGCCGCCAATGGTGCCCATTTAGGGGTGACTACAAGATTTATCCGATGACATCTGTGGATCTTGATCTCCCCTGCTTCCCGGTACTGACACATGATCTGTTAAGCCGCCTTTTTGTGACAAACCATACACTGCATGGTTGTCGGGCCCTTTGTGGCCTTGTTGACCTTGGCGACCTCGGTATGGCAGCCGGCGCAGTTCCGGTGGAATGCCTGCTGATTCGTCATTGACATAATAGCCGTGCTCGATTCGTGCTTTACCTCGGGAATCTTGTCTAACAGCTTCGGGACGGTGCCGGCCTTTGCATGGCAATCGCGGCAGGCCGCAACACCACCCGCTTTCGCGTCCTTTGCATATAGCTCGGCGGTAAGAGTTGTCGTCCGGTCGGCCGGCCACGCGGTCTTTAGCGGCGGATGCTTGGCCACGTCAGCGGCCGGCTGCGCCGTATGATGGCATTCGATGCAGGCTATCGGACTGGTTCCGTCGATGCTGTATTTCCCGCCATTGTGGTTGACGTGATTGAAGGTTACCTGCCCCAACTTCACATCCTTTCCAAGGATGATAACTTCGGGAATTTTGACCTGAGATGGTTCGGTCGTCTGTGCCAGGGCGCGCGTCAACGATATATCGACATTTGATACGAGGAACCCAATGACCAGGAAACTGGCCACAATCGTGAACATAATGATTCTTTTCATAATTACTCCTTGTACGGCAACGTGCCGAAAAATTAGATTCCGAAAATTATAGAATGTTCGTGTTGCAGGGTATGTGACGGCGCTCACAAGGTGAACCGATTCGCTGCTAATTCAACGGGTACGACGCCCCGCGACGCCGTACCATTAAAGACCATCGGGGTAAGGTTGCCCGAGTTACAGCAAAGGAAAAGCCTGACGTATTAGCGCGGAGCGCATTGTGTGTTTGCCGTGATATTGTATTTCACGCCATGAATCATCGCCGAATAGGCCACCGTCCAGTTGCCTGTAATCGTTCCGAAAACAATGTATGTGAACGTCCTGACGAAAGAATGGGTTGGGCCTTCTGCAGTTATCATCGTGGTGCATTGTGATGTCGCGGGGGCCACGGGAGCGGCAAACGTTAACGGTACCAGTAGAGCGAAAGTTAAGATTAAGCGGCCAATGCCGTGTACGTGTTTCTTGTTCATATCTTTGTACCTCACAATAGAAATATTTAACCCTAGATCATGGAGCCACGCGGTTGCTGGGTTGTCCGCGCGCGCCCCTACTACCGGAACGTGTGAACCGGGTTGCCACTCGGCACACGAAGCGGAATAAGTTTACGCAGGTCGTGCTCGTTTGCCTTGGGGTCAAGCAGGCCGCTGCGCAGAAAGGCGACTAGTTGGCGGAACTCACGGTTCGATAGCACGACCGGGGTCGCCAACCCCGGATCGATGCGGGCAAGAACCGGAGCCATTGGGCCACGCGGTCCTCGGAGATCCGTATCAAGACCGGCCGCAGCCGGGTCATAGCCAGGTGCGGAACCGATGGCGTTCAGGTGATACCGCAGAGCATCCTCCAACCTGGTAAAGGCTCCGTTATGGAAAAAGGCAGGCTGCAGTGCGAGATTTCGCAAGGGCGAGGTTCTGAACGCATAGCGATCGTTCGGATTGCCGGTGACTTGCTCCAGCCCGAAGTCTTCGTTAGCTCCGGGCCCATCGAAAACGACGTTGCCAAACGTCGGGGCGGTTTGCGGAATCCCTGCGACGTGCTGCTGGAAGTCGCTGAACATCTCATTGGACTGACCTGAGACGGCGTGGCAGCTAACGCAATTGGCCGACCCGAAGAAGAGGAGAGCTCCCCGCTTTTCGTCATCCGTCATCACGTTTTCCCGGTCGTTTTCACGGCCGTGCCCACGACCGCGGGCAAATTTATCAATCGGAGCGTCGGCAAAGACAAGCGTGAACTCGAACTCAGCGATTGCCCTCGCGAGCATCTCGTAAGTAATCGGAGCACCATTCCTCACCTCAGGAAACGACCTGCCGAAGAGCCTCCGATACTCGCCGTTGGCATTAAGGCGCTCCGCGACTAAGCCGCGGATGCCATCATGGTCGAGAGCCAGTACTGCCGGATCAAAGCCCGCCATCTCTACATTCTCCGTCACAGGGATAAAAGCCTGTGCGGTCAGCAGGTGCGGCAGAGCGGAGAGCGAGAAACTTTCCGGCGGCGGAAACTGGAAACCAGCACTGTTGTCGAACGGGTCGGCAGAGAGCGATGAAAAGCGCGAGTTCCACATCAGCCTTGGAAAGAAGACGTTGTTGAGCACCATCGGTGCCCGCCGCTGGTTGCGCGGCCCGGTGCGATCCGGTCCGACGATGTTATTGTTTCCGATGCCGATGGCGATGGATTGTGAGTCGCCGAAGCCCTTGTTGGCGGCATGACAACCGGAGCACGAATTGTCGTTGTTCAAGCCCAACAGCGTGTCGTGGAATGCAAGCCTGCCCAGATCGGCAAGTTTCTTGTCAATCCTACGCCCCAGCCGCTGTTCCAAAGACGATCCGGCTCTGCCCGTGAATCCATGCGCGTCGAGAACTTCCGACAATTGATCATCCAAACTGTTTTCGTGGCTCGCCGAAACCCTTGGCGCCAGAATTACGACGCCGCCCGTTATCAGTGCGGCCAATAGAACTATTATTTTGCAATGTTGAATACTCATAAAAAAACCTCCTGTGCAAGTAATCGCTCGTTCGCCAAAACGTTACGTTCAGGCCGCTTGATTATTGCCTCCTAAGCGTTTTTGCTGTGGCGATATTCGAATATGACGAATTGCCGGATGCGTTATTGGCCCGCGCCCGATACCGGTACGTCGTGTTCGATGATAAACCGGAGTTGGTGTACGTCGTTGCGGTACCCGCAACCGCAATAATCTGAGTAAAGTTCGTACAGCCGGATCCTTGGCAACGCTCGATTCTGACCTCGGTCTGGTTGGTTGATCCGTTCGTCCAACTTAACCTGATCGAGCTTCTCGAAAGAGCCGTAGCAACCAGGTTTGTAGGAGTTGACGGAAGAGTCGGGGTGCTGACCACGATAGTTACGTTGCGCGGGAAACTGAAGAGGCCAAAGATATCGGTGACCACCAGTGATGCCGTGTAACTTCCGGGAGACGTATATGTGTGTAAGGTTTGGGCTCCGCTGCCGGTGCTTCCGTCGCCGAAAGTCCAGGCCCACGATACCAAGGGGTTAGGACCCATTGATCCGCGACCGTCGAATGAAACGGACAAAGGAGATGTTCCGGTGGTCGGATTAGCTGCAATTATGGCAACAGGTTCGATCGGGGTGATGACGAATGGCACGTCGAAGCAAGTTATCAGAGCATTGTAGCCGCCGGTGGCACAAACATCCCCGCTTGGCAGCTCCGCCGCCCAGACCGTCGCCAATCTGGAGAAGCCCTCCCACAGCAGCGTTCCATTCCGGCTGTAACCGGCAGTCACGCCCTGAATATACCCGCCGGGAAGGTTGGGCCCCCCTGGCCCCGACACTACGGTGGTGCCGTTTGCCAGCACGAGTATATCGCGCGGCACCTCGTCCGTATTCAATCCGCCATCCCGGACTGCCTCCCATCGAACAGCTCCCGTGGTCTCGAAGGCCACAGTATACCAGTCCAGGAACCCGCGACTGGCCTGACCGGTGACGACGATGCTACCATCGGGATCTTTGGCCATCCAAAGACCTGCGGCCTCGGTGCCGTCAGCCGGTTTTTTGTCGGTCCGCCACAGTCGCGCCCCGGTCGCCTGGTCATACGCGACAACGGTCAGAAAGTAGGCAAGTGCGGGAGTGCCGGCGCCGGTATATCCCTGGCCCGTCACATAAACGCGCCCATTATCAACTATTACGTCGGTGGCGGCGATACCTTCAGGTGCCGTTACCAGCCATCGGCTGATGCCCGTTGCGGCATCGAATGCCTGCGTTCTCCAAATACCTCCGGAAGCTCCCGTCAGTATCAGATCTGCGCCGTCCGCGCTAATTGCCGCGCCGGTGCCGAAAGTCGAGATCGGCGTTGACCATACAACGGTTCCGGCCGGACTGTATTTGTACAAAGTAGAGTTCAAATTAAGGTATGCATTCCCTTGAGAATCGACAGCCAGCCGTCCGAGACGGAGGACGAATTCGGTCGAGTCAATTCGCCATTGAAGCGTTCCGTCGTTGCCGTAGCGGACGATCGTGACGCCGAAAAGGTTGCCGCTTGAGTTGACGTTGCGGCCGACCGCCACAAAATCGCCGTTCGGCGCGGCCTCGATCCAGATTCCCGCAAATGTCCCTGAAACGGGATCGATGGTTCTTTGCCACCGCAGCGTCCCGCCAGCCGTATATGAGGTGACCGCCAAGCTGCGGGCAAAAGCCGGTCCCGATACTATGGCAATATTGCCCAAGGTATCAGTAGCCATCCTCGCGGCTTGACCTGCGCTGTCGCTGCCCGCAGAGAGGCCTCCCGCGCTCCACAGCACGGGAAGGGTAGTTGCTGGAAGGGCCAGGCCGGCGGCGTTATCTTGGCCTGCCGAAATCGTTGGCGCTGGAATTACTGCACCACCTGCTATAAGTACTATCAATATGATTATTATTCTGTAATGTTTGATACTCATGATGGAGCCTCCTTGTTTTTGGCGCGTCTGGTGAGAAAAAGCTGCCGTTTTTGTGCCGAGGGTTAAGGCTGCTTCAGGGGCCGCAAGAAAATATTTCAACCGCTTCCTGATACGCGAATATCCGACCCCGTGTCTTTTGGGGGGACTAATAGACACTGTGTTCTTAAGACAATAGTCTGACACGGGTAATTGAATTAATTCTATGGGACTTTTGGTACGAATCATGTGACGTTCGTCACGGGTGGTAGCGATGCTTGAGAAACAATTGGCAGAACTCCTGGAGGGTACGACCGATGCGGCTTTTGCGGTCGATCTTCAGGGCGAGGTTCGATCGTGGAACAAGGCGGCTGAAAAGCTATTCGGCTACCCGGCTTCGTACGCTATCGGCCAGTCGTGTGCGGACCTCGTTGGCGGCACGATTGCCACAGGTATACCGGTGTGCTACGAATCCTGCGACATTCTTGAGTGCGCTCGAACGGGCAAAGAAATTTCTAATTTCGATATCGAAATCAGGACCCGCTCAGGAAAGCAAGTTTGGGTTAACGTGTCCTTGCTCGTGTCATCGAACGAACGGACGGAACGCCGCCTTGCCGTACACTTCATGCGCGACATCACCGAGAGAAAAAAGACCGAGCAGCTCACCGGTAAGATGTTGAGACTGGCCAAGGATCTCGTGAACGGCACCAGGGAGTTGAACGGCTTGCCTCCGATCTCTCCGCTCACCTCACAGGAGATGAAAATCCTGCGTCTTTTGGCGTCGGGCAAAGCCACGAACGAGATTACGGCCGAGCTGCGGATAAGCCCGCCGACGCTACGCAATCACATAAACCACATCAACCAAAAACTGCACACGACAAGCCGCATCGAAGCCGTAATTCAAGCCCAAAAGCGCGGATTGATCTGAATTTTTTTCCGATAAGCCTCGTATTGGTCGCACCTACTTGTCAGAATAATCGAGCTTTATCGAGTTCATGCCGCGCAATATTGCCCGTTGGCGGCGGACTACGCGTTTGCGGTTTTTGGCAGGGTTAAAAACGTTCAGCGGGCTGGGTATCATGGCAGATAGATATGCGGCTTCTTCGCGGGTGAGGTTTGAGGCCGACTTCTTGAAATAGTTACGCGAGGCGGCCTCGGCTCCGTAGACCCCGTCGCCCCATTCGATAACGTTCAGGTAAATCTCCAGGATGCGTTTTTTGGACAGGTTTCTCTCGAGAAAATAGGTGTAGACGGCTTCGCGGCCTTTGCGAAGGAAATTGCGGTCCTCCGACAAATAAAGGTTCTTAGCGAGCTGCTGCGTGACGGTCGAGGCCCCTCGTTTGAAGCTCGGCATCGGCGGTATCCAATCTTCAGGGTCATAATCGCCCTCTTCCTTTGCTTCCTTTTCACCTTCCTTTACCGCTTCGTCCCAAGCCTTTTCGATCGCGTCCCAGTCAAAACCGTGATGCTGGAAAAAACGGGCGTCCTCACCGGCCAACACGGCACGCTGGAGGTTTGGCGATATCTGGTCCATCGGCATCCAGATCTGGAACTTTCGTTGCTCCTTCCCTTCTGCACGCTCCTCAGAAAGCCGGTATTCGATCATCGAAGTGGTAGTCGGATTCTCACTTCGGAGCTTTGAAATGCTGGGGAATGTCACCAGCTCATACAAAAACCAAACGCCGATTGCTCCGATGAAGATCAAAAATAGAACCTTTGTCCAATACCACATAAAAAGAAGTTGGCAGAAGGCGGTTGTCAGTTGGCAGTAAAACCGAAAACCGTAAAAGCCAAGCTAACATAATAATACGAATTTCTGAATCGAAAAGATTTCGGCGATTATTTTGCGGCTACCGGGGAAATTCAGCCAGTTAAACGTTAAACTCATTATACGCAAAGAATTCGCTTGAAAACTTCCTCGCTTTAGGGCTATGCTGTGAGTGTCTCCCGTTCAAGAAAAGTTTTCATAGCAATATGGCACAAAACGATAATGTCGTGGCGGTGATTCTGGGCGGCGGCGCGGGTTCGAGGCTGTTTCCGCTGACCCGCGACCGTTCCAAACCGGCCGTGCCGCTCGGCGGCAAGTACCGGCTGATCGATGTTCCGGTTTCGAACTGTATCAATTCGGACATTATTCAGATCTTTGTCCTCACACAATACAATTCAGCGTCGCTAAACCGTCATATTTCGCGAACATACCGTTTTTCTAGCTTCTCGACCGGCTTTGTCGAAGTGCTGGCCGCCGAGCAGACAAAAGACAATCCGGATTGGTTTCAGGGAACGGCCGACGCCGTGCGCCAGATGCTCCCGCATTTGCGCGATTGGCGGGTCGATACGCTTTTGATCTTATCAGGTGACCATCTTTACAGGATGGATTACCGCAAATTTCTCGCCCGGCACTTCGACACCGATGCGGACCTGACGATCTCGGTCGTTCCGTGCAAACCAACCGAAGCGGAAGAGTTTGGCTTGCTCAAGACCAATCAAAAGGGTGCGATCGTCGAATTCAAGGAAAAACCGAAAGGCGCCGCTTTGGAGGAGATGCGAGTCGATACAACGCAATTTGGGCTGAACGACATCGAGGCAGCAACGCGCCCATTTCTGGCTTCGATGGGAATTTATGTTTTCAACTACAACCGGCTGGTCGAGCTTTTGAAAACAGACAATTCGTGGATAGATTTCGGCCGCGAGATAATCCCGGCCGCGATTGACACGCTGAATGTGCAGGCACATTTCTTCAAGGATTACTGGGAAGATATCGGAACGATCCGGTCGTTCTACGAGGCGAATCTCGATCTGGCGGCCCCGCTGCCTAAGTTTAATTTTTTTGATACGGAGGCACCGATTTACACGCGCAGCCGTTATCTGCCGCCGTCGAAGCTGCAAGGTTGCGACATAGACAACTCGATGGTCAGCGAGGGCTGTATCATGAACGGTGTTTACGCCCGGAATTCGATAATAGGTCTTAGAAGCAGGCTCGACGTCGGCGTCCGAATCGAGGATTCGATAATAATGGGTTCGGATTTTTTTGAGTCGATCGAGGAAATTCGCTCGAATCTGGAACGCAACGCCCCGCACATCGGCATCGGCGAGAACACCATCATCAAGCGTGCGATCGTCGACAAAAACGTCAGGATAGGCAAGAACGTGAAGCTGCTCAACAATGTCGGGATAGGCCGAAAGGACGGGGAAAACGGATCATACTACATCCGTGAGGGAATAATCATCGTTCCGAAGGGCGGCGTCATCACTGATGGCACGGAAATCTGACCCGTGCGTCATTTGAACTTTCGATATTTGCGTGTATGCTGTTTTCGTAAATTGCGATTCCCGCGCTTAAAATTTTCGAATTCACCTTCCAAATCGCAGGAATGTTGCGAAACGGTTAACTCACCTCCAATTTTTATATTTCATACCGGCGATTGTGTCATAAACAAAGTGTAATACCGGCTTTATTAGGCAAAATGCCCCCGTTTGCCGTTACATTCAAAACTTAGAAAGGGAGAAATTGTGAACAAAAAGAAACTAGCGATCTATTCGTGTGTCGTGTTCCTCGCCGCTTTGTGCGGTTTTATCTTTGTGGCCGATCGGTCGAGCGCGGCGACGATCCTTACGGAAGGGTTTGAAGCCGGCGGGAAAACGGCCTACGCGGCCGCAAATGTCACGCTCGGAACCGGAAGCTGNNAGCGACCGGAAAACAGGTTCCTACTCGGCTCGCGTTCGAAATACGGGCAGAGTTCGGATGAACTTTAACGTTGCGAGCGCCGGAACGGTCTCCGTCCAACATGCCAAGTACGGCACGGACGGTACGAGCACCTGGGAGCTTTGGAAATCGACCAATAACGGATCTTCATGGACAAAGGTAGGCTCGACCATCACAACCAGTTCGACCAGCCTCGCCACCGCGAGCTTTTCGGTAAACAACGCGGGCGCTGTCCGCTTTGAACTTCGCAAGGTCTCGGGCGGAGCAAACCGGATAAATTTCGATAATATTTCGATTACCGATTTTGCCGCTCCCACACCGACACCAACACCGACCCCAACCCCGACTCCAACTCCGACGCCAAGTCCGACGCCACCGCCATCTTCGAACGTCCATCTGACGATGGGGAACCCCTCGGCAGCCGTTACCGACGTTAATTTTCCAGCCAATTATCTGATGGAGAAATCGACGTACGCGCTGTCATATCATCGTGACGACAGGCGTCCGAATTGGGTTTCGTGGCACCTTGATTCGTCGTGGCTGGGCTCCACGCCGCGGCAGGACGATTTCCGGCCTGATACGACTTTGCCGGCCGGATGGTACAGAGTTTTGGCAACGGATTATTCCGGTTCGGGTTACGATCGCGGGCACATGTGCCCTTCGGGGGACCGGACAAAGACCGTCGCGGATAATTCGTCGACGTTTCTAATGACCAACATAATTCCCCAGGCTCCGGATAACAACCAGCAATCATGGGCAAGTCTCGAAAGCTATTGCCGCACGCTGGCTGGCCAGGGGAACGAGCTTTACATCATCTCGGGCGGTCAANNGGCGTTATCGCTCTGCCCACAACTACATGGAAGGTAATAATCGTTCTGCAGAGCGGCACTAACGATGTTTCCCGGGTCACAGCTTCGACGCGGGTAATCGCCGTAGAAATGCCGAATCAAAACGGGATAAGTTCGGATTGGAGAAGCTTTCGCGTGAGTGTCGACTATGTTGAGTCGTTGACCGGATACGATTTTTTCTCGAACGTGCCGGCATCGATCCAGGCCGTGATCGAATCGACAGTTGATTCGCAACGCGTGACCGAATTAGAAATGGAACTTGACAAGTACGCTCTGGCTGAAATCGAGGCCGAAAGAAAGTACAACCCTCGGAAGAAATAATAAGGACTGAAAAAATTCGAGGCCGAAAGAGTCTGTGCCATCTGGTGCAGGCTTTTCAATTTGCGCGAGCGGTGGTTTTCTTCGGAATTACGTAGCTGTCGCGTGCCCGAACGACCACGTTTTCCTGATTTACACGCACCTTGATCCGGCGCGTAGCTCCCGGTTCGCCTTCATCTTTGGGGTAATAGCCAAGGCTGTAAAATTCACGCAACTCACTGGCGATCTTCGCAAAGGCGGCGTTCAGATTGCCGAATGTGGTGGCGACGTGAACACGGCCGCCGGTACGAAGTGCGAGCTGATCGAGATATTCCTCAGCGAAACGGTATTCTTCGGCCGTCGTTCCCTTCTGGCCGGGTGTGCCGATCGGCGGTTGTGTCGGCGGCGATGGGAACGGGTCATTTCCGGGACTGTTCGGCGGCGTCGGCGTGGGCCTCGGCCTCGAATCCGGCAACTGAATACCGCCGGGAAGCTTGAAGCCGCCAGGAAGTTCAACCGGCACCTTGTTCTTCATCGACTGAACGTCGGCAAACGTATCGTAGCGGATCGGGTATATCAACGCATCAAGCTCCATTGCATCACGGAGATTTTCGCGGTCATGCGACGCTCGGCTTGTAGTATCGACACCATCCGTAAACAGGACGATCGCCTTTCGCCCATTGATCGACCGCAGCCGCGAGTTCATTGTCAGGTCGACCGCTTCGTAAAGGCTGGTTCCGGTCGCGATCTTTGTTCCGCGAATGGCACCATAGATCCGCTTGCGGTCACTAGTCGCCTCGCAGAGCATGTGGACTTCCTCGTCGAAGGAAATGACCATGACCTTGTCTTCGGGACGAAGCTGGTCGATGAATGCAATCGCGGCGTTCTGGATCTCGTCGATCTTGAATGTCGCGGAATAGCTCATGTCCAGAACGAGGNNGAGGGCGACCGTGAACGGCTGTGCCTCGTTTGTAAAATAAGCCACGTCCTGCGGGACATTATCTTCGAAAATGCTGAAATTTTCCTTTAGCAGGCCGCCAATAAAGCGGTTTTTGCGGTCGAGAATGCGGACCGGGATCGTCACGAGCTTTGTGTCAACCGAAATGACTTCCCCGCTGTCTTCGACATCTGCGGGATCAGTCTCGGGCGTTGGTGTCGGGGTCGCCGGAGGTGCCGGATCGCGTTTATTCGACTTTTCGTTCGTCGACTGAGGCGGAACCCTGCGCGATTGGGAATAAGCGCTAAAATTTAAGCCGCTAAGCAACGCAACCAGGAGCAATAATAAGCATTTGTTCATTTCCGCACTCGACAGGGCAAATCGAGTATACGATGCTTTGGCGTCTTAGAAAAGATGCTCAGGCACACTGAATTTAATGCCAACTATATTCCCGCAAGCTTACTGCTGTTCTGTCCGACGATGTAGCTCGATTTCGCCCGGACGACGAGGTTCGGGCGCATGACGCGGACTTTGATCTGTTTGCGGTCGCCCACGGCGCCGACCTTGTCTGGATAATATCCAAGTGCATATTGCCTGCGAAGCTCTTCGGCAATGCCGGAGAAAGCGGCGTCGAGATTGTAGGTCGTTTCTGCTTCAAAGCTACGTCCGCCGCTGTTAAGCGCAAGCGTTTCAAGATACTTACGGCCCGTTTCGTATTCGTTCGAACGGCCGCCTCGTCCGCCGCCATTGCCGCCCACCGGTGGAAATGTCCCGCCGCCGAGAATTATACCGATTATGCCGCCGAGATTTCCGCTGCCACCCCCGCCGCGTCTGCGATTTCCGCCGCCCCAGCCACCACCGCCGAATCCGTTACGCTGTGTGTTATAGCGAATCGGGTAAAACATCGCGTCTATTTCCTCGACGTCAGCGATAGTGCTTTGATAGGTCGCCCGCCGCGATGTGGTGTCGACTCCGTCCGTGAATATTACCACTGCTTTTTTACCTTCGATCTGGCGAAGCTCGCGGCTGATGACGTGATCGACGGCCTCGTAAAGGCTTGTGCCATCGCCAAACTGCGACTGGTTGATTGCCAACCTCAACGCCCGCCTGTCGTTGGTCGGCCGGGTAAGGACGTGAACCGACTCGTCAAACGCGACGACCATTACCTTGTCGGTCGGTCGAAGCTGATTTACAAATGTCATGGCCGCGTTGTGAATCTCGTCGATCTGAAACGCGGTAGAAGGGCTGACGTCGATCATCAAAACTACTGTAAAGGGCTGCTCGACCGATTGAAAATAGCCCACTTTTTGCTCGATGCCGTTCTCGAAAACACGGAAATCCTTCTCTTCGAGGCCGGTGACGAAACGCCCATCGCGATCCAGCACGGAAACAGGCATCGTGATCAGATTTGTCTCGATCCTTATTATCTCGGTGCCGTCTTCGACGGTTCCGGGTGTCGGTGTCGGTGCGGGCCGTTTCGCCTTGGGATCGCCCTGCAGAACAGGCGGCACCCCGCCGGCTTTCGGGGGTGTTTCACCCTGTATAACAGGCGGTGCGGGGGTGGCAGCGACACGAGGACGCGTCGATCCGTTGCTTTGGGCGAACGCGGACGATAAGAGCATCCCAAAGCAGAAAAGCGCAAAAGCGAGTTTCTTCATAACCTTCGATTCTCCGGGCAGAACGTGTACTTTGGGGAAAGCGCTGAATTGGATTATCAATTAGTTAGACGCGTTGCTATCTATTTTTGTCTAAAAGATCGATGGCCAGGTCGTGAAAGTGGCGACGGACCGAGTTGATATTGACGAAAGGAAGCGGATGGTTGTGTGTCCGGTTTGTGAGCAGGACAAAAATGCGCTCCTTCACGGGATCAATCCACAGACTTGTGCCCGTAAAACCATTATGCCCAAAGCTTTCCGGCGACATCCGAGTTCCGGCAGTCGAGCCCTCGGTCGAAGCAAGCTGAAATGCAAACGAGCGGTCTTCGTTCATTCCCTTTGTGAAATTTGTTCGGAAAAGGTCACAGGTTTCGGGTTTAAGAAGTGTAGTATAGTTCGGCAAAAACTGTTGGGCGATCTTGAAGACCTCTTCGGCAGTCGAAAACAAACCCGCGTGCCCGGCAACGCCGCCCATAAAATAAGCGTTTCCGTCATGAACTTCTCCCCAAATAACGTCCCAACGGAAAAACGGGATTCTATCTGAATCGACGGAAAGAAAACCTCGATCAATGCACGTCTGTTTTTCATATTCGTTGCCTTTTTCGGAGGCCGCCACGTTGGTTGTTGTTTCGAGATCGTCATCGAAACAGCTTTGGGTCAGGACGAGCGGTGTAGAAATCTCCGACGACGAAATAAAGTCAAGGCGGGCATCGAATTTGCGTTCGAGAATCTCACCTAAAATAATAAAGTTTAAATCACTGTAAATGACCGAACCTCCAACGTCGTCGTTAAATGGCAACTGCGCAATGGTCGCCGGAACGCCGCCACGGGACTTCGTCGTCAGGTAAAGCGGGATCCAGGCGGGTAATCGGGACGTATGTGCCGCAAGCTCCTTTATGGCCAAGTTTTGTTTATCAGGGCTTTCAAAATCAGGAAGGAATTGTCCGATTCGAGAATCTAAGGCGAGATCGCCTTCGTCAATCAATTTCGCGCAAAGCAGTCCCGTCACCAGCGGCTTCGTCAGGCTCGCCAGATCGTATATTGTATCGATCCTAGCCTCTATACGCTCCGGCTCGACTACCGCATAACCCAGTGCGTCCTGAAAAACGATTTCCCCTTTCTCGCCAACAAGATAGACGGCCGACGGAAGGTCATTGGCGACGATTCGTTCCTGTAAAAATGATGAAATTTGTTCGTGCAAAATGTGTTTTCGATGGCAGGTTTCTATGCTTGTTCCACCCGGCTTAATTTTATTCTAGACTAATTGACATCAAATGGTTATAGAAATAGACTTTCAAGTATAAATTTTTTTGGAGGTACCGATACTATGAGCAAAGTAGAATCCGCGGATTTGATCCTGAAACTTTACGACTTGCGTCGAGAGACGAAGATGAGGGAGGCGAGAAATTGGATTTTTGGTTTCAACCCGACAAGCGTGGACGAATATTGGCAGACGATGATGGACCCGGAGGTCGGAGGCTATTTGAGAATGGTCGTATCCTATTGGGACATGGCGGCTTCGCTGGTAAACCACGGGGCGATTGACGCCGAAATGTTCAACGATACGGTCGGTGAGCATATTATGGTCTTTGCAAAGATCGAGCCGCTTCTTGCCGGTTTAAGGGAGAAATTTGAAAGCCCCGAGGCGTTCAAGCATCTTGAAAAGGTCATCATGGACAGGCCGGATGGAAAAGAAAGAGTTGCGAAAACTCAGGGGTGGATGAAGCAANNTCAAATCGGCGAAGAAATTGCTGCGGCCCAGTCGGGCACGAAAGCCGGCGAAGCCTCGGCTTAAAGTTAGATGAGATTGTTGGGTTAAAGGGGAGTTCGCTCCCCTTTTTTGCGACTGGAGAGCAAGCATCCCTACTTGCACGAACGCAGAGCGTCCGAATTTACTTTACCATCTCATAATCTGAATCGGCAGTCGGTTGTTCGTGCTGCGCCCTCATGCAAGCAGGGATGCTCGCGGTCCGGTCAAAGAGTCAGACGTTCAGCATATTTCGATGGGCTTCGATCTTTTCGAGGACGCCGACGGCGAGCGCAACCGCACGCCTGCCGTCTTCGCCTGAGACCGGCGGGGTTTCGTCGCGTTCGATGGCCCCGAGAAATGCCTCGATCTCGGCACGCAGTGGTTCGACATCTTTTATCTCCAGGCGATTTATCGATATTCCAAGCAGCGGATGTGATGCTTCGGGATTCAGCGACGTTAGGGATGCGAATTTAGTTGCGTAATCTAAAACAACATACGAATTGGATTGATAAAATTTCGTTTTTCTTATCTTCTCGGTGCCGATGCGTGAGGCGGTGATGTTGGCGACGGCTCCGTTCTCGAACTCTATACGGGCATTTGCAGCATCGACCTTGTCCGAAATCACTGGAACTCCAACCGNNAGACTTTGACGTCGTTTCCGACCAGCCATTGCACCGCATCCAGGTCGTGGATCATCACGTCGAGCACGACATCGACGTCGAGCGACCGGTTCGGGAAGGGCGAAACGCGGTGGATCTCGAAATACAGTGGGTTTGTCACATGCGGCCGAAGGGCAACCATCGCGGGATTGAAGCGTTCGAGATGGCCGACCATCAGCTTTGCACCTGACGACTTTGCTGCCGCGATCATTTGATCGGCTTNNCGGCTTCGGCGACCGCAAGAGCCATCGGCTTTTCAACAAGGACGTGGACGCCGCGTTCGAGAAATGCACAGGAAATTTCGCTATGCGTCTCGGTCGGCGTGGCTATGGAGACGATGTCCACCTGGTCGAGCAGATCGCGCCAATCGCGGTAGTGCGGCGAAGCGTTGTCAGCGGCAATTTGCGCGGCCGTTTCAGCATTCGTGTCACAAACACCCACGAATTCGATGCGGCCTTCGCGGGCCAATTCGGCATAATTTCTCGCGTGGTGCCGTCCAAGGCTGCCGACACCAATCGCCGCGGCCTTAGGAATGCGGAGTGCGGAGTGCGGAGTGCGGATTTCTTCCATTTAAGGTATTTGTGTCAAAAATTGAATTCGGTAATACTTAACATTTTCCGCAAACTTTCTCGAAATGACAAAGAGAGGTTCCGCATTCCGCGTTCCGCGTTCCGCATTTCCACCGCTGCTTTTTGCGGCGGTCGCGGTGTTCGTGTATTTCTTCGGTCTGACGATCCCGCTGGTCGGGCCGGACGAACCGCGTTATGCACAGGTTGCGAGAGAGATGTTCGAACGCGGCGATTGGGTGACTCCGACGCTAGGCGGTTTTCACTGGTTTGAGAAACCGGCACTGCTCTACTGGCTGCAGATCGCCGCCTACCACTTGTTCGGTGTTTCGGAATTTTCAGCAAGAATCGGTTCGGCGTTGTTCGGATTGGGGACGATCGCGAGTCTTTGGATTTTGGGGGGATCTTTGGCCACAGAGATCACAGAGGTCACAGAGAATGAGAAGAAATCGGAACCTAAGTATGCCGATCAACAAACCTCCGAGTTCTCTGTGACCTCTGTGGCTTCTTTTGCGAATTGGCTTGCTTTGATAGTGGCGTCATCAATCGGGATCATTGTTTTTTCACGCGGTGCGAGCTTTGACATTATTCTGACTTTTCCGATCACGGCGGTGATGGTGAGCTTCTTCGTTTTTGATAGTTCAGCGGTTCGGCGGAGCCCGGTTGATCCCAATGAAAAGACAGGAGAGAACCACCCCGTCGGCGAAACGCCGACATCCCTCCTTCGTAAGGAGGGGAGCCTAAATCTCTACGCTCCGCTCTTTGCTTTTTATTTCTTTATCGGCGTCGCGTTGCTGGCAAAAGGGCTGGTCGGCATTGTTTTCCCTTATGCAATCGTCGCGGTTTACTATCTGCTGTCGTGGCGTTTTCCAAACCGTACGTTTATTTTAAGCCTTGTCTGGGGAACTATCGTTTCGGCACTTGTCGCGGCGACGTGGTATTTGCCGATGTACCAACGGCATGGATGGGAGTTTATCGACGAGTTTTTTATCCAGCATCATTTTCAGCGATACACTTCGAACAAGTATTTTCACCCGCAGCCGTTTTATTTTTTCTTCTGGGTCTTGCCGCTGATGACGATTCCGTGGCTGCCGTTTTTCTTTGCCGAGATATGGAACTTTGGAAAAAAGATATTTCACCACAGAGACACAGAGAACAATGAGAATGCTGGAAACCAATCTCCGGTTCCTGGCGTCGCTGCGTCTCCGCGTATCCTTTCCTCCCCTACTCCCCTACTCCTTTTCTCCTTTGCGTGGATGCTCGTGCCGCTTGTCTTCTTTTCCTTTTCGGGCTCGAAGCTGCCAGGATATATCCTGCCCTCGGTTCCGCCGGCTCTGATAATTGCCGCGGTCTGCGTGTTCCGTTTTGTTCAAAAAAGTGAGATGCGGGCACGGATGGTACAGGCAACCGCATTGGCGACATTTCTTGTTGTCGTCGCGTTGATCCTTTTTGTTGTGCCCCGATTTGCGGATGCCGATTCGGTGAAAGGGTTGATCGCGGCAGCGAACGATAGCGGCCATCGTAGCGAGAATGTGTTGACGCTGCATACCGTCTCGCACAATGCCGAGTTTTACGCGCCAGGACGCCTTTTGAGGGACGATACCGGCAAACAAAGGAAGCTGCTCGGGCCGGCGGAGGTGCTGGACGAGATCAGAAAAAATAACGGCAAACCGGCACTTGTGCTCGTCCCGCTGGAATATCTTAAATCACTGCTGGAAAGCCCGCTGCTTCGATCCAGTTTACTAAAGGACAACGGCGAGCTTGCCATTGTTTACGTCCAGTCAAAGTAAAAACTCATCGAGATTCCGCCCGACGCAGCCTGTCCATAAGAGCGGCGCCGATGCCCGTTTCTTCGACTGACTGGCAATAGACCATTTGAATACTGTGTTTGTCGCACTCGCGGAAAAAGGCAAAGACCGAATGAGCATATTCTTCTACCGAACCGCAGATTTTTATCAACTCCGGCTTGCCGCCGGGCATTTCAAATCCGATGAACGCGCTTGGACCCGGGACTGGAACATCGAATCCCGCGTCAACTATAACGATACGGGCTTGGGGGGCGTAATGTTTATGCTTTAGTCCAGGGCTGCGGGCGGTCTCATTTTGCTCGGGCTCGTATGGTCGGGTCGCAGGTACAATTTCTCGCAGCGATTCGATTGAAACGGCACCTGATCGAAGAACCATCGGGTCGACTGTCGTGCAATCAACGACGGTCGATTCGAGGCCGATGATCGTCTCCTCGCCCTGCAAAAGGCAGTCGATTCTTCCGTTTAGATCGTCATAAACGGCTTCCCAGGTTGTTGGACTCGGCCTGCCGGAAATATTCGCCGACGGGGCGACGATCGGGACACCGCAGTATTTTAGGAACTCGTTGGCGATTGCATTTCCCGGCATTCTGACGCCGATTGTGTCGAGCCCGGCCGTCGCGATCAGCGGAACGCGATCCGATTTTTTTAATACGAGCGTCAGCGGCCCAGGAAAAAATGCATCGATGAATCGCCGGGCAGCGGCGGGTAATTCTGGGCTTAACTCATCGATCTGATCCAGATCGGCGATGTGGGCTATTAGAGGATTATCGGCGGGACGGCGTTTTGCTTCAAAAATTTTCGCGATGGCACTTTCGTCAAAGAGATTTGCTCCAAGCCCGTAAACGGTTTCGGTCGGAAAGGCGACGACACCGCCGCGCTTGATAAACTGTGCGGCCGCTTCCGGCGATCTTGTAAGCTTCGTCTTCACACGAAGAAGTTTCACGCAACAACGCAAATAACGCAAAGTAAGAACACTTTCACAACAAGATCTGCCGGAAGCGACGAATGCAAGCGGTCGATTAACCTTCGGCCTCGCGGGTTACGGCGGCCTCACCGCCGACCTTTGCGGCTGCCTTCGCCAGAGCGAGCAGCACAAAGACCGCGACCAATGTGGCGAGGATCGCATATGTAAACACCCCGGCAAGACTGTCATCTTCGCCAAGCAGAGCTTTCATCGCTGTTTTGATCGCTTCATTCCACGCCAGAGCGCAGACCAAGCCGAGGGCCGCCGATGCAAGGGTTATCATTGACTGAATTATCGCTTTTGTTTGTTCGAGTGATTTTGCCATTAAGGCCTCCAATTTTTTGTTTCAATTTCGATATAGCACTTTTGATATAGAGAAATTTGGCGGTAATGTCAATTTTCTCTACTGCAAAGGTATTTTTTTCCGCAAAACCTTCGAGAGTCGCCGTCAACTATTTGAGACCAGATCGACTGAGCCCTAATGGCATGATTCATCAAGGTCTGACTTAATAAANNGAGGACGGATATCATGATAGCAGCACCTATATTTCAGTTTTCACTCGTCGTAATCGCAATTATTGCAATCTTGATCGGCTTGCTTCTGCCGGCTGTTCAGTAAATATTTCACGGAAGGAGAGCACAAACATGTACGGGTCGCCTAACGCATTTCAGATCATATCTGCCGGGAGCGGCATTATCGCTATTTTAATCGGCCTTCTTTTGCCGGCTGTTCAAAGATAAAAAGTTTTACTTGCGTCCNNCGTCCCACACGCTACCCGTTCGCTTCTTCGGAGGCGGGCGGGTGCTTTATTTATTTGGCGACGGATGCGTTAGAATTTAGTTAATGACGCTGGAGGAAAAATTGAAGTCGCTCCCAACCGCCTCGGGGATATATATCCACAAGGACGCGAACGCGAAGATACTCTACGTTGGCAAGGCCAAAAATTTGAAAAGCCGTGTTCGGCAATATTTTCAGTCCAGCAGGAATCAGGACGCGAAAACCCGCCGCCTTGTAAAAAGCATCGCCGATTTTGAGTTTATTGTTGTCGATAATGAGGTTGAGGCTCTCGTGCTTGAGTCTAACCTGATAAAAAAACACAAGCCGCGATTCAATATTCTGCTCAAGGACGACAAATAGTATCCGCATCTGAAATTAACGAATGAGCCGTTTCCAAAGGTCGTAATTACGCGGAAATTCATGCGTGACGGCTCCAGTTACTACGGACCGTTTCTCCCTGCAACACTTGCTAGAAAAACCTTGAATCTTGTAAATCGCGCGTTTCAGCTTCGCACGTGCGATATCGAAATAGACGGCAAACTTCCGCGTCCGTGCCTTGAATACCATCTCAAACGCTGTCTCGGCCCTTGTGTAAAAGGGCTTTGCACGCAGGAGGAGTACCAGGAGGCGGCCCGCGACGTCAAGATACTGCTCGAAGGCCGGAACAAGGAGCTCGCCGGCGATTTGCAAAAGCGGATGTGGCAGTTTTCGGAAAATCATAATTACGAGCTGGCGGCAAAATATCGCGATCTCCGCAATACTGTGCTCGCACTTGGCGATCAGCAGAAGATGGCGACGATTGCCGACCGCGATGTCGATATTCTTGGCTTTTATCGCGAAAACCAGTGGCTTGCGTTGCAATTGTTTACGATGCGCGAAGGGCGAATTGTCGGGAGGCGAGAGTTCTTCTGGGAAGACCTGCCGGAAGGCGATGCGTTCGATGCGTCGGAATTTCTCGGTGAGGTTCTCGCTCAGTACTATTCGACCGATTATGTGCCGCTTGAAATTCATGTGCCCTGCGATTTCGAGGACAGGGCGGTTTTAGAAAAAGTGCTGACCGAGCGGCGCGGACGGCGAGTTAAAATTCTCGACCCAAAACGCGGGCAAAAACGCGATCTTGTCCACCTCGTCGAGACCAACGCGAAGGTCGCTTTCGAACAGCGATTCCGCGTGCTCAAGCCCGATTCGGAAAAGGTCTTGGGCGAGATGCAGGAACTGCTCGAGCTTTCGTATTTTCCTGAACGGATCGAATCTTTTGATATCTCAAATATTTCGGGTTCGGAGAACGTCGCCGGCATCGTCGTATTCGAGAACGGCAAGCCCGCTCGTGCCGCGTATCGCCGCTTTATCATCAAGACCGTGGACGGTGCAAACGATTTTGCCTCAATGAACGAGGCCGTTCTGCGTCGTTATAAGCGGTCGGTCGCCGAGGAGAAACCGCTGCCGCAATTGATCTTTATCGATGGCGGCAAGGGCCAGCTTTCGGCGGCCGCGGCCGCAATGCGCGAGCTCGATCTTGAACAGATAATGCTCGTCGGGCTGGTCAAACCACCGAAACGTCATAACGAGATCTCGCACCTTCTCATCCACGGACGTGAAAACGAGCCAATCCCGTTCGACCGCAACTCGCTCGCTTTTCGCCTGATATTACAAATTCGCGAAGAAACGCACAAAACCGCGATCGAATTCCACCGCAAACGCCGCGAGAAGCGAGATTTTACGTCAGAATTGTCAGAAATTCCCGGCGTCGGTGAAAAGCGGAAAATGAAGCTACTGAGAAAATTCGGCTCGATCGAGCGGATCGCGAAGTCGACTGCGGAGGAATTGTCACCGTTTGTCGGACCGAAAACAGCGAGCGAGATAGCGGGGCATTTCGACAGGCAAAGAAAAATGGCAAAAACGGTTTGACAAACTAAACCAATCTCCAATCGAAGGCTCTGAATTCCGCGATTTTGCCGAAATCTTTCGCATTTGCCGTGAAGAGCGTCATGCCATTCCGGGCGGCGGTCATAGCGATTAGAGCGTCGTTTGTTAATCGCGCTTTGCCAATTAGTTCAAAACCGTACTTTTCGCCGATGTTGTTTAGAATTTTTCCCGCGGAGATCCAATCGGTTTTCAAGGGAACAAGCAGACGATTTGCTTTATCAAAGTTATGCTCTAACTTTACTAGGTTTCTTTTCGAGCTGATGCTACTTGCTCCGGAATAAAGTTCCTGCAACACAACTACACTAAGCCATACAGGCACAAACTTTTCCCCGACTGGAACGAGCGGTGTGAGATCAACGTCGGATCACCGCTGCGAAAACTGTTGATATAAACAGATGAATCAAAAAGAACTCCCGCCAAGTCATTACTCCAGATTCCCGTAAACGTCCTTAATTTCCACGCGGTCAGCAATCATCGACTTTACAAACCTATCGTGGGCGGCCCACAATTTCTTATTCGTTTTATCTTCGTCAATCACTCTGTCGAGAGCGATTCCGACGGTTTCCGTTTCAGTTGTCACGCCGAGGATCTTCTTCGCGTGTTCCAGCTTGGCCTGATTCAGGATCAGGTGCTTATTTTTACGTGAAGATGTGGAGGTATTCATAATAGCTCGCTTGATTTTATGTACACAAACACCGCAACTATGTACATAGTATAAAATAATCTTCTTTCTGGCAAGAAAAAGCGACTTGAAATAACACCGCAGATCGCCAAAGTATTGACAAAGCCTTGAAATTCATATATTTTTCGGCTGTTCAACCCACAAACAGCATTTCAAGGGCATTAAGGGTAATTTCTTAATAGGAGAGTCACTATGCTTACAAGAGTTTTAGCGGCAACGGTTGCTGGCGGCATCACGTTTTTTATTCTCGGATTTCTTCTCTACGGCCTCGTCCTCGATCCGATGGTGATGAAGCCGAATATGAATCCCGACGCGCTCAAGTTGATAAATGAACCCCCCAATTTTGTTCCGCTTGTCCTGGCAAATTTTGTTTCCGCCTTTCTGCTGGCATACATCTTTGACAAATGGGCCGGTATTCGCACATTTAGAGGCGGCCTGGAAGGCGGGGCGGTTGTCTGGTTTTTGATCTCGCTCAGCTTTCAGTTGATGTTCCTGGCGTTTATGAAAATGTACAATAACTACACTCCGGCGAACGTTGATGTTGTTGCATCGATTCCTATGGGAGCCATCGGCGGCGGCGTGATCGGGCAGGTGCTCGGCATGATGAATAAAGAAGCGGCTCCGGCAAGCGAATAAAAGGTCTGGATATCTCGCGCTTTGTCTTAGTACGTCATTCGTCGCGGCGTGTGCACTTCTGAACAGGATATTTCGCGCATAGCCGCATAACCGTATGAGAGTTTCCGAAAACCGTCGCTGATAATACGCTGTGATTTGACCTATTATCAACGGCGATGGTGTTAATAAGTAGTTCGGCAAAAGAGAGGTTCGCGTGTGCTTGATGATGTATCTTGGCTCAAATATTAAGTTGCGCGAACGCAAAGAGCAATTTATATCCGTTGAGCCGCTCAATTCCAACCAAGTGGGTGTGCGCGAATGCTTGCCCGAGCCCAACGTGTACTTCATAGGATCGAATTCCGAGTGCAGCTGCGGCTTTCCGAGTGTGATCGCTGAATCGCCAGTCGAATACTATGACGGACTGTTTGATGATCCCGATTCAGAGCGAGATGATGATCTTGCAAGCGTACGAGAATTATTGACTATCCTGGATGAGTCTCTAGAATCCACGGATTCCTGCACACTTTTTCCCGTATGGAATGGCTCCGAATGGAGCATCCAAAGGGTGACGTCGAATGGTGCCGAGAATCGATATTTCCTGAGACATTTGTCGTTACTGAACAGTTTCGATACAAAATAAAAGCCGAACCAAGCGATGCACCCAAGTCGCAGATCGTCCGCGAATTTGATTCATAGTTGTTTGGCGACGACTGGGTTTCTGCCTTGTTTCGATCGAGCGCGGCAAATCGGATATCCGTGCGCTCTTGCTCGTAAAATGTCAAAATACAATTGGCGATGTTTTTGTCGCGTTTGTTCTAAAAAAATATGTATGAACATCTGCGGCAGCATCGTCGCATAAGTTTAAGAACCGAACTTTGGATCGGACAAGACGGTATTTTCACGCGAACCGACGAATTGTTGCGAGATTTAAGCAGCGGTGGGGCTTACGTGCAAAGCCAGCAAGTTTTTCCAATCGGTTCGATCTTGAATTTGCGTTTTAAGGTGCCGAATGTAACGAATTTTGTCACCTGCACCGCAATTGTCAGAAATATGGAAGTCGGCGACGGGCTTGGCGTGCAATTTTTAGATTTGTCGGGTGAAAATCTCAGACAAGTTGAGCAATACATCGAGAAAACTCTCGCGCATGATCCGCCACCTTAACTTCTTTACTTCTTATGATTTAACTGTAAACTGTTTCTTTAACAGCCTGCATTTAGATCAGGCCCTTGATCCAAGTCCGCGGCACAGCGACGAAGCCGTTTACTATAGACCAAAGGCCCAATACCAAGATAAAAATTAAAGATCAGTTCTTCTTCACATAGCTCCTATGCACGACGACCTTTGACTTTTCGTCGCGTGTTTCGAACATCACGTTGTCTTTGTTCTCTCGCGTGACGAGGCGGTCACCGGCGCCGACCGCCTGTTCTTTCGCCTTGGCCTTGTCCGCATCGTCGATAAATCCACTGACAGCTTCCGCTTTGACCGGGTCAGCCAGTCTGACGCTCCGAGATTCGGCAACAGCCTCGGTCGCCGAGGCCTTGAGCATCTTCACCCAAAGCTTTTTGAACAGGGCGTTCGACACATACACGTCGGCACTGTTGATCTTGCCGTTGATCGCCATAGCGTAACCGATGACGTCGGATTTGCCATTGACAATGCTGCTCAACGCCTTTACGTATTCATCGACATTAGCCACAACCTTTTCGTTTTCGAGGCTCAGTTGCAGGCTCGAAGCCGATTTGCCCGACGCCACCGATCCGCCGACGTTTTTGCTCAGGCGTGCCTGCGCGTCAGCCACCTGTCCCCAGACTTCCTGCTGCGAGCGTGCGGCATTGGCCGCAATCTTCAGTTCCTTGGTGACCACGCGGTCGTTCGAGCTGGTAAATTTAGCCGAATCTTCTTCCCCGCGCTTCGTCCAACGGCCGGACTCGACGCAGAATGCCTCGATCCGAACTCGTCCCGACCGTGCCGGGATGATAATGCTTATAGCCAAAATGCGATCCTGCTTGCCGCCCTTGACGATGTCGCCGGACTGGATAAAAACGTCGAATTCCTTCGATAAATTCTCCACCTCAAGCTCGTTCACGTCGGATGTCTCATAGACGGTAAAGAGCCTTCGCTCCATCGCTTCCTGCAGCGTCAAAACGTTGGACTTCTTTGACTCGTCCTTGCCGTGTAGAAGAAAAATGGTGAGGTTCTTATGCGCATATGGAGCGGAGACTCGATAGTTGCTTTGAGCGTTCGCCGCGCCCAGCGTTCCAAAAACGATAAACATCAGCGTGCATACGCCTACAATACTTCGTAGCTTCATAAACAAAACTCCTTCTGGACTGNNCCCCTGGGGAAAGCTTGTATATGTTTGGAACGGCGGGTGCCTGCGATTCTTGCACGTAATGATAAGAACTTTCTTTTTGTATTGTTCCTCTAATTCGCTCTTGTTCCTCTTTTCCGTGGTCATTACTTGTTCCTACTCAAAACATAGACAACCAGGAAAGAAAACCACGGAATGAGATGAACAAGAAGGAACAGGAAGAAGTGAAAAAACCGATATTGCATATTNNAAGCGTTTGCGGGTGAAAATAGTCAGGATTTGAACAATTCCTTCGGAGGCTGATAAATGAAATTATTGTTGTCACTCGGACTGCTCGGATTTGCTCTTGCGTTCTGCAACCTCGGCGATAAGTTGAAGTCGCTTTCGGGATCATCAAACACGGGATCCGATTCGTCATCGAACGGGCCCGCAAACACTTCTACGAAAGGCGGCGAGGCCGAAAAGCCAAAACTAACCGCCACTCAGCAGAAGATCTCGGATGATGCCGCCGAGGTAAAATGGGACGATCAGGGGATTTCGTGGCGTCTGCCCTCGAGCTGGAAAAAGACCGACATGAAAAAAGAATCGGCCCTTTTCAGTTCGTCCGATGGAGCGTTTCTGATACCGACAATTTCGATCATGGGAGACGACTTCCCTTCGGATGTCAGCCTGAAAGCAACTTATGACAGCGCATTACAGCAGATGAAGAACGGCAAATACGAATCGGTGCGCTATGTTGATATCGACGGCATAAAGGGCGTTGAGTGGTTTGAAACGATGCCTGAGGACAAGAGCGGGCCGCGTCGGCACCAGTGGATAGCGTTCCGCAAATACCTTGGGCAGAATCAGCAGCTAAACATAATGCTATCGACCAAGGGCTCGAATTTCGACAAGCACCGCGACGATTTCCCGGCGATCATGTACTCGATGAAGATCGGGAAATAAATTCTACACATCGTATTCGTAGATATATTCGGCGGGCGTTTTGGCGGTTTTCTCGCCGAAGAGCTGAACATTTAAGAAGG
>DLHV01000264.1:0-27007 GCA_002483395.1 Chloracidobacterium sp. UBA7659
CGCAGGATTTCATCGGCCCAGATATTTTTGTAATAAAGGTAAGAAACGGCGCATCGGGTGCCGTTGCCCGAAAAGCCCGCAATACTGCCGTCGGGGTTTACTATCTCGCAGAAGTAATCGGCGGCGTCATTACTTTCGGGAACCCGGTCGCTACCGCTCCTGGTTCTGANNCACCGGCGCCGTTGTGTCGGTGGCAGATCGCACGGGCAAGTTCCGACAAGTCGGTACCGCCCGGAATACTTTCTCGTTCGATTACGATGTAGTCGTTTCCAAATCCGTGAAATTTGCAGAAGTTGACTGAGGTCATCAAGGCCTTCTCGCTGCCGCAGCCGGAACAATTTTCAGCAACAGTTTCTCCGTGCCGCGTGTGATCTCGACTTCGTATTCTTCGCCGGCTTTCATGGTGCCTAAAACATATGTGTAGTCCATCGCGTTGCGGACCTCTTTGCCGTTTAGTTTGGTTATCTTGTCGCCTGCCTTCAGTCCGGCCTTTGATGCCGGCGAATTGTCGCGGACGCCGTCGAGGACGAGGCCGTCAGTGGAATCGGCATAGCTCGGTATCGTTCCGAGGCTTACGGTGAATGCCATGCGACCGCCGGGAGTGCCGCTGGCTTTGGCGGTGGTGTAGGTCGGCTTTTGCGGGTTTCGGTCGATGCCAATTACGATAGAACCAACAAAACTGGCGATTTTCAAAAGGCCCTTATAATTGATTTTGTCGGCCGTGTCGGAAGGTTTGTGGTAATCGAGGTGCGTTCCGGTAAACAGGAAAAGGACAGGAACTTTTTTGCCGTAGAAGGATGAATGATCGGACGGGCCGTAACCGTCTTCGTTTAGCTGAAGTGAAAACAGAGGATCAACGAACTCGAGCTTTGAAACGGCAGGAGCTAACCCGACCGCGTCCTTTGGTATCCGGGCATTTCGACCGCTGACCGGAGCTACGTAATTCGGAATCACTTGATACTTGTTGTGGAGTTCAATAAGTTCCTTCCACTCAGTTGACGTACCGATCCCACCAACCGTCAGCTTGCCTTCATTCAACCGCCCGATCATATCCATATTGATCATCGCAACCGTCTTATCAAGCGGCCAGATGGGATTTTCAACGTAGAATTTTGAGCCGAGCAGTCCTTCCTCTTCACCACCGAACGACATGAAAATGATCGTCCGTTTGTTGTTCTTTTCTTTTGCAAGTTGGCGGGCGAGTTCGAGGACGGCTGCTGTGCCGGATGCGTTGTCGTCGGCGCCATGATGGATCTCAGACGAATTTGCGGCGAGGCTTCCCTGCCCGCCTTTGCCGAGATGGTCGTAATGGGCGCCGATGATGATGGCCTCGTTTTTCAGAACGGGATCGGTGCCTTCGAGAATGCCTATGACGTTGTAGGCTTCGGCCTGTTTCTTTGTAAGCACTATCTTGAGCTGTGCAACCGCTTTTGCCAAAGCCGCCGGCTGATCCAAAGGCCCGGTTGCTTTATTCGCCCTTTCGAATAACGCCGTTTCGAAGGCGCTCAACGCCTTTTCATTCTCGACGCCGAGAAGCTCGGCTCCGTGCTGCCGCATGATTCCGACAATCGGCAAAGCCGTCTCGCCGAGAGTGCGGTCATAACTTAGCCGCGAAAGCCGGTCGTTTTTAAAATCACCGTCCTCGGCAATGAGAATGATCGCCCGGGCTCCTTGGTCCTTCGCGATGCTCGCTTTTAAGTGGATGTTGAACCGGCCGAATTCCGAATGCGGATTGGCTGCGTCGGGTGTGCTGTCGAAGATCAGAACGATTTTGTCTTTGACGTCAAGCCCGGCGTAGTCGTCATATTTCAACTCGCTCGACGACACGCCGTACCCGGCGAAAACTATCGGCGACGGCGCTATGTCGGCATTTGGCGAAAACCCGAGCGGCATCCAGTTTATGCCGATCTCCATCTTGTTCTCGTGTGTCGAGTCCGACGGCACTATCCGCAGAAAATTGTCTTTCCCAAGCTCGACGCCGGCGACGTACGGAAACGGCTGCAGAAAATTCGCCTTACCCTTTGCTGTTCTGAATCCCGGCTTCAGTTTATACTGCGCAAACGCGTTCGCTACGTAACCGGCGGCAAACGTCGCGCCCTGCTCGCCAGTACGTCGGCCCTCAAGCTTGTCGGAAGCAAGATACTCGATGTGCTTGCGGAGGTTTTGCTCGGTGACATTGGCAGTCTGTGGTTTTTGAGCCGCAGCGGAGAATGAGAGAGCGAGAAATAGAGTAACGAGGAACTGAAATTGACGTTTCATAATACCTTACCGCCTGTTCCACAGGCTTGGTTGTGCCGTCTGTCGATTTACGAGTACGTGCGTAAATGTGACCGTTAGGAAGCGTGCAGATCTTTGCACGCTCGTTCTCGGTCTCTGCCATAGGCCATTAATCAATTCACCCAATCGGCGATAAAAACATTCGTATCACCCGGTTTCGCCGCGTTTCTGTTTGATGCAAAAACGAGCTTTTTGCCGTCGAGGGAAAACATCGGAAATCCGTCGAAAGTTTCGTTGAACGTAACCTGTTCGATACCTGTGCCATCGACATTGATCAACACAAGATCGAAATTGGGCTGTTTTCGGCGATTACCTTTGTCCGGATCAAAGTAATTCGTACAGAAAATTATCCGCTTGCCGTCAGGTGTGAAAAACGGAGCGAAGCTAGCTGAAGCAAGTTTTGTCACCTGGCGTTTATTCGTACCGTCGGCATTCATTACCCAGATCTCGAACACGGTCGGAACGACCAGGTGCTGGGCCAACAGGTCTTTATATTTTGCAATGTCAGCGGGCGTTTCCTGGGCCGAGCGGCGATAAACGACCTGCTTTGAATCCGGCGAAAAGAACGCTCCGCCGTCATAACCGATCTCGTTTGTCAGGCGCTTGATGTTCTTGCCGTTCACATCCATCGAATAAAGCTCGAGGTCGCCATCGCGTTCGGATGTGAAAATTATTTTCTTCCCGTCGGGCGAAACGGTTGCCTCGGCGTCGTAACCAGGCGTATTTGTCAGGTTCTTGATATTCTTTCCGTCCGGCGAAGCGGTGTATAACTCGTACTCGGCATAGACCGGCCAAACGTAGCCTTTTGAGCGATCCGGCTCCGGCGGGCACTCTTTTTTTCCTTCGTGCGTCGAAGCATATAAGACCTTTTTGCCGCCCTTGAAAAAATAGGAGCACGTAGTCCGGCCTTCGCCGTTCGATACCATCTTTACGTTCGAGCCGTCAACGTTCATCGAAAAGATCTGATCGCAGCCGAGATTATCGCGCTTCGATTGAAAAATGAGCTTCTTTCCATCGAACGAAAAATACGCTTCCGCGTTTTCGCCGCCAAAGGAAAGCTGTTTGATATTAGCGAGGTGTTTCTCACCAGCCACGGCCAGCGACGAATTCTGTCCGAAAGTATTGACACAGGTGATTATAATTAGAAAGAATAAAAGCAATTCGAATCTCATAAGTCTAATGATATTATCGCTACAGGTGTTTAGCCGAATCTGAAAAGATAAGTTTAGCGAATTAGTGTCGTAAGTTAAAATAGCGTGGATCTGCCAGCGCTGAAAAACAACTCAAGAGTGGAAAAAACATGGCGTTTGAGACAAGCAAAGACGTTTTGGACTGGTACGAAAAACAGGACCGTACCTTGACCAGGGAGTTTATTGACGGGCTGCCGTGGCGATCTGTTAAGGATACACCAATCGACGAGAAATTCGTGCCCGTGCTGCTCTACATGCGGGATGTCGAAGTGCTAACGGACATGTACCATCGCGAGATGCGGCGTACTCCGACGGGCCGAGACCCGGTGATAGCCAAATTTATGGAGCGTTGGGGTATAGAAGAAATTACGCACGGGCAAGTAATAAACTGCTTTCTTAACGAAGCAGGCTACGAGACGCCGGACGACTGGCAAAAGCAGACACATAAAAACGTAACGGCCGCGTATCGCGCGAACACCTATCTTTTAACATCGCTGACCAACCTTCTCGGCAGCCGGTTTACGGCAACGCATATGGCGTTCGGCGCTATTCACGAAATGTCCACCGCACAGGCTTACCGACGGATGAAGGAGCTTGCGAATCACCCTGTCCTGTCGCAAATTTTGGATGGCATAATTCGCGAAGAGGCCGCACACACACATTTTTACTGGAGCGTGGCAAAACTCGAACTGAAGAAAAGCGAAACGGCGCAAAAGATCGCACGAAAAGTGGTGGAGACGTTCTGGCGTCCGGTCGGACAGGGTTCGCTGGCCAAAAAGCGAACCGAATATTCTATCGCAACGCTTTTCAGCGGCGATGACGGAATCGACCAAATCGATAGAACCGTTACGCAGCGGGCGCGCCAGCTTCCGGGATTCGACGATCTGACGAAGGTTACGAGCCGAATCGCAGGCATCTGCCGCAATTTCCGGTCGCACAACGCCGTCACGGCAGTGTACTTATTGCTTTCTATAAACTTCTACGCCGTCTTTTAGCTCGACGGTCAGTTTGCCGCCGGTTTCGGCGTAATCAAGATGGGCTATCGCTTCCGAGATGGCGAGGAAGCGGTGTACGTCGGTGTCGAAGGAACGCGAGAAAAGGACTTGAGCGATTTCAAACGCCGTCGAGCCTCTGTTTAAAACAATAGAAATTACCCGTCTCTGCCGTTCGTCGATCGCCCTCACATACCGGTTAAATATCTCGTCGAAATCCGTGACCGACTCGCCGTGGCCGCCGTAGGCCAGCGTTGGAGAATAGCTTCGGAGCTTTGCCAAACTGACAAGATACTCCGCAAGAGAGGGAAACCGTTTGTTCGGATCGATCGGATCGGGCGATACGATCGGATTCGGCGTAATCCGTTTCAAAACGCAATCGCCGCAGATCAACGTTCGATTTGCTTCCCGGACAAACGAACACGACCCCGGCGTATGTCCGGGAGTGTGTAGGACCTTTAAGCTTCCGCCCGCGAATTCGAGCTCCATTTCATCTTCGAGCAAGTTAAATCCGCCATCCTCGAGCGAATCCGTAAGCAAGCTGATCTCACCGTAAAGGGCACGCATCTGCTCAAAAACAGCGTTCGGAACGCCCGACCGCAGCAGGAGACGTTTATTATTTTCCTGAGCCAGGCGGCCAAAAAGATGGCCCGTTTCCCAATCGTGAACAAGTATCTGGGCGTCTTTTGCTTCGTCGCGAACGCGTTTTGCCAAGCCGCAATGGTCCTCATGCGCATGCGTCAGCACAATCCTGCGTATGTCTGAAAATTGAACGCCGTTTCTCGCCAATTTTTCGCGAAGAGCTTTGGCCGCCGTATCCGTTTTAGGCCCGACATCGATCAGCGTTATCGGGTCTTCCTTGATCAGATAGATATTCACGTCGCCAACATAAAACGGTGTTGGGATCGAGATCGGAATGATGTTCATCATTTGCGATTTTCGATTTTCGATTTGCGATTGTCAAAACATGAGAATGCACGGAGGCGAATATTCAACTATAATTCTGAAAGATCGTGAAATCTCAAATCCGAAATCCAAAATCCAAAATCGTAATTGCAGGTGCCGGCCCGGCGGGAACCAGTCTTGCAATCCGGCTTGCGCAGAAAGATTTTGAAGTGACTTTGATCGAACGCGAAACGTTCCCGCGGCATAAGCTTTGCGGTGAGTTCATTTCGCCCGAATGCTTAGCACATTTCGAAGATCTTGGTGTGCTGGATAACATGCTTTCAGCGGGCGGCGCCCGCATCACCGACACCCGCTTTTACGCGCCAAGCGGGCTGAGTTTTTGCGTTTAAAGCGGATTTTTCCACAGCCAGGGATTTGCTGTCAGTCTCAGCCGAGCCGAAATGGATATGCGGCTGCTGGATCACGCAAAGTTCATTGGCGTTACAGTCTGTGAAGACTCGAGTGTGAATGCGGTGACTATGAGCGAAGGACGGATCATGAATTTGACCTCCCGACGCGGAAACGGAGAAAAATTCGAGGTCGCCGCCGATTTGTTTATCGATGCGACCGGAAGATCGCGTGTCCTTTCAAAATTGATAGAAAAAAACGAGCGACGCCACGACGATCATACCGCCAAAAACAGTTCGTTGTTTGTCGGGTTCAAATCACATCTGAAAGGCGCGAACGCGGCAAAAGGCACTTGCGAGATATATCTTTTCCCCGGCGGTTATGGCGGACTATCGCCGATAGAAGTAGGTCTTACCAATCATTGCTTCCTGGTACGGTCGGCGGTGGCACGTGAATTCGGCGGCGATGCAAACAAGATCGTTGAGAATGTCGTCTTTCGCAACAAGCGAGCAGCAAAGACATTAATGAAGGCCGAACCTATTCGTGATTGGCTTGCAGTTTCGATCGACTGCTTCGGAATGGCAGATCTGAACCCGGCGTCAAATCTTCTGACCGTTGGTGATTCCGCCGCTTTTATCGATCCGTTCACGGGCAGCGGAATGTTGATGGCATTCGAAAGTTCTGCTTTACTAGCCGAAACCATCTTTCTTAACCGGGATACGCAGGAAATAATCGCTGATTCTTATCACGCCAAATACCGTCAGAGATTTGCCGGACGTCTGCGCGTTTGTTCCGTCCTTCGGCGTGCGGCCCTCGTCCCGTATCTCCCGGGCTTTGCGATCTCCCTATTAAATTTAAGCAAAAGAAGCAGAGAGTTTCTGGCAGATGCAACGAGATCTCCGAAACTAAGGCGACCAAAAGTGCTTTGAAATTTCGCGAACGTATTGCGTTTGCTTGCCTTCGCGCCCGTTTTGAGATAAAACCTTCAAAGCATATCTAATCTAAGAAGCAGTCTGCGTACTCGAAAATATAAAAACAGTGTCTTTTACGTCTCGGGCTAGACGCAAGAACTACCCCTCTTAAGGCTATGGGATTTTCGTGGACGCATTCTAATAGAACCAAAGAGAAAGGAGAAAACCGAATGAGAGCAGTTACCTCTAAAATTTCCGAAATGACCCAAAAGTGCGTGTGGTTGGCACTAGTAATAACATTGAGCGCGGTCGCAGCTGTCGCTCAGGCACAAGCAAGCGCGGCTGATCTCACCGGCTCCGTTGTCGACCCGAACGGGGCGGTTGTGCCCGGCGCGACAGTCACGGCAAAAAACTTAGGAACTGGAATAACACGTTCCACAAACACCGGCGGCGATGGGTCGTACCGCCTGATAGCTCTCCCACCTGGAGAATATGAGGTAACGTCAGAGGCTGCCACATTCAAAAAATCTGTGATCTCTCCGGTAAAGCTTACTGTCGGCCAGAGTGCCGAACTTAAAATCAGTATGGAGGTCGGCGGTCAGGATTTGGTCGTAAACGTATCGGGTGACTCGGTTGAGTTGATCGAGACGACCAAAACTACGGTCTCTACAACCATTGATGAGACGCGGATCGAAAACCTTCCAATAAACGAAAGAAGCGCGACGGGCTTTGCTTTGACGATCTCGACGGTCGGCCGCGACAATGGCCGTCCTGTCGGACCGGCACCGACATCGGGCCTGAACATCGGCGGTCAGCGAGGCCGTTCGACGCTTGTCCAGGTAGACGGTGCGGACTTTACCGATAATTCGATCAATGCCGCCCGATCGACCGTTTCGCAGGAGGCAGTGCAGGAATACCAGGTAACGACAAATTCGTACCTGCCCGAATTCGGACGGGCGACGGGCGGTATTGTTAATGTCGTCACAAAAAGCGGGACGAACGACTTTCACGGGAACGTGTTCGGCTTTATTCGCGATAAAAGCATACAGGCACGAAATGCGTTTGCTCCGACCATTGACGGCGATCCGAACAAGAAACCGCCTTATACGCGCGTTCAATACGGGTTTACGATCGGGGGCCCGATCATTAAGGAAAAGACATTCTTCTTCGGATCTTTCGAACAGAGGCGGCGGCAAGAGTCGGGTTTTTTCACGAGCGACATTATAGGTCAGCAAACTGCCAGCGTAACCATCGGTGCGCCGTTCCTGCCCGTCGCTCAAACGTTTACAGGACTGACGCCGGGACAGGTCGCTTACATTCAAGCGATTTTGCCGATCAGCGCTTCTGCCGGGCTTGCCTATGCCCATTTGGCATCGGCTGGTGCTCAGACCGCGCTTAACGGGTCGAGTACGCTTGTAAATTTTCTCCCCGGATTGGGTGTTCCTCAAGGCCAGGTGATCGGCGGGAGATTCATTTTGTCCGGAACGCCCGTGCCGTTGACGAGGAACGCGAATGGCGAATTGGTTGCGTTTCGGCCGCTTTCACAATTGAGGCGAATATTTCCGATATCCGAGGCCACGACTTTTACGTCATTTCGGCTGGATCATCTTGTTACACAGGGGAATCAGCTCTCGTTGCGCTTTGGCTACAATCCGGGTAAGGTGAACGGAATCCAGGACGAATCGCAAAACCAGACGCTCGGCCAAAATGACTATTCGCGAACCGGTATTCAAGACTTAAAGGATACGTCTTTCGGCGTTTCGCTTTCGAGCATTCTGCCTGGCAATTTGGTAAACGAAGCGTTCTTTAATTTTGGAAAACGCAAGGCGAAATTCGATTCGCAGGTTCCAAGCGTCGCTCATCAAATAGCCGGAACGGGTTTTATCGGCTCGAACCCCTTCTCGCCGGTTGACCGTACCGAGACAAGATTCCAAATACGCGACAATCTGACGTGGGCGATGGGTAACCACACGATCAAATTTGGAGCAGATTTCAATTTTATCGATATTGATGCAAGCTTCGAACTGAATTTCCCGGCGTTGTTCAATTTCAGTCAACAGTCGGGGGGTTCGCTTGTTACCGGGTGTGATGCGGCGACGCTTCCGGCGGGTGTTCCGAGATGCCCGGCGTTTACACCGAATCAAACTTATGGCCTCGGCTTTCCAAGCGTCTTTATTCAAGGTTTTGGGAACCCGATTAGTGCTATTAAGAACAAGCCGATCGCATTCTTTGCACAGGACACGTGGAAGGTCTTCAAGAATTTCACGCTGAACTACGGATTGCGATATGACGTCGAGTTTACCAAGGAATTTACTCCCTCCGCGTTTCGTGACCCGCTGACGGGGATCACGTTAAGCGAACAGGACGTGCAAACTGCTCAGGACGCGCTAAACGTAACGCAGGGATTTCCGCGTGACAATAATAATTTTGCACCGCGTGTCGGTGCCGCGTGGGATATTTTCGGCAACGGCAAAACGATATTACGTGCCGCGGGCGGAATCTTTTATGACCACCCGCTGCTCGCTGTAGCGTTCAATTCAGACATTGCCGACGGGTCGCAGCAGCAGCAGGCGACGTTGTTGCCGAGCGGCGGGCCATCACCCACAGGTTTGTTTAATGCCTTTCAAGTATTTCATGGAACCGTTTGCGGAGTTCAGGGTTCCGTGTCGGCGATTTGCGGGGCAGCCATAACACCGGGCGTGGCAAGTTCGTCGCAGTACCAGTTCGGCTTCCAAAGGTTCAATCCGGCAAATTTCACAGGATTTGGGCCGATTCTTCCTTTCACACTGCATGTTGGTAAGGACTTCCAATATCCGGACGCTTTTCAGGGCAACCTTGGTATTGAGCACATGATTGGCAAGNNTTCTCGGCAAGTTACATCACCGTAAACGCCCGACACCTGGCCCACCCGCAGGACGTAAATACCGTCAACACGGCTGCTTTGATCGAGAACTTTCGCAGGTTTTTCGGAGGCCCGCCGCCGAGCCTGGCTGCCGCGGCATTTGGCATAAGCATACCAAGTTCGGCCGCTGACCCTAGGGTGGTTGCATGTCCCATGGGCGTTCCGGCACCTTTATGCTTTACAAATATGTCGCAAACCTGGGCAGCGCTTATTCCCGGGTTTGTTGCGGCTCCGGTAGCAAATTTAGGAAGTCGAGTCGTCTCGCCTGTGGCGGCAGACTACTTCCGAAGACTTGGTCCAAATTACTTCTTCGTCGCTTCCGCAACGGGCGGACTTGTTAATAAGGCTGCGTTCGACGCGGCTATTGCGGGAAGCGTCCGTACACCCGGACCGATCAATCCGTATTCGGATGTAAACGCTCAATTGTCCGATGGCAACTCGTCGTACAACGCTCTGAACCTCGAATTGAAGAAGCGTTTTTCAGGCAACATTCAGTTCTATGCAACTTACACATGGTCGCATTCGATCGACGATTCGTCCGACTTGCAGACGCTCCTAAAGCCGCAGGACAATACGAACTTTCGTGCCGAACGTGCAAATGCCCTTTTCGATCAGCGACATCGCTTTGTTTTCAGCGGCATCCTGGGATCACCCGACCGATGGAGGTCGGGCACCAGTTTCCAAAAGTTCCTGTATGGATTTACCGTTGCGCCGATAGTTGAAGTCGGTTCGGGCCGGCCGTTTAACATCATTGCTCCGGGTGATGCGAATGGCGATTTCCAAAGCACCAACGAACGGCCATTCGTACTTTCCGATGGACGACTTTGCCGAGGACAAAACTCGGTGTCAGGCGATCCGAATGATCCGGCGTGTGTCCTTGGCTTCCCGATCAATGGAAACCTTGGTCGAAATATGGGCATTACGCACGGGTTCTTTTCAGTGGACATGCGTTTATCCCGCAAGATCACGTTTGGCGACCGGATCAGCCTGGATCTGATCGGTGAGGTCTTCAATTTGTTCAACCGTTTCAACGAAGCCGGTGCGAACCCGTTCTACACGGTCGTCAACGCCTTCGGCGAACGGAGCGGCAGCGGCAGGTACTTCAGCCAGCCGACATCCGCTTTCGACCCGAGACAGTTCCAGTTCGGAGCGAAGTTGAACTTCTAGTCTTTTCTCAAAGGGGTGGAAACGGCTGTTTGGCTTTTGCTGAACGGCCTTTTTTTCTTTTTGTGGCTATCAACGATAATCTTTCTATGTCTTCGTTAACAGAGAATATTAAACAAAAGGCAATCGAGATCGGCTTCCACAAGGTCGGCATTGCGGCCGCGGACAGTCTCATCGTAGAGCGCTCAGGTCTGTTAGAATGGCTCGGCCACGGCTATCATGGCGAAATGACTTGGATGGCACGTGAGCCGGAGAAACGCACGGATCCGCGCGTCCTCTTTCCGCCGGCAAACTCGGTGGTCGTTGTCGCGTTGAACTATTACACACCGCATAGCTACGAAGACGATTCAAAAAAAGGCAAAATTTCTCGATATGCCTGGGGCGACGATTATCACGACACTCTAAAAGAAAAACTTCGCTTATTGCTGGACTGGATCAAGACTCAAGACCCAACCGCAGAAGGGAAAATCTGTGTTGACACTGGTCAGATCATGGACAAAGCCTGGGCGGTACGGGCAGGGATTGGATGGCTCGGCAAGCATTCGAATGTAATAACGCAGGATTACGGGTCGTGGGTTTTCATTGGCGAAATTCTGCTGAACCTGAAATTGGATTACGATACAGAGGTTGTCCCGGATCATTGCGGCTCGTGCACGATGTGCCTCGACGCATGCCCAACCTCTGCTATAGTCGAACCTTATGTCGTCGATTCGCACGACTGCCTGTCCTATGCCACCATTGAGCTGCGAAGCGAAACGCTGCCGCCAGATATTGAAAATAGTCTCGAGGGCTGGCTGTATGGCTGCGATATCTGTCAGGATGTCTGCCCGTGGAACCGNNCTTCGAGCCGCGTTTTGGCCAAACGTCAGCGAATTTGGATGAGGTCTTGTCGCTAACGCCTGGACGATACGCGGAAAGATTTCGCGGCACGGCGATCAAACGGGCAAAACTCGCGGGTTTGAAACGAAACGCTAAGGCTTTAAAAAACAACAGCTGATTTTCCGAACAAGCCGAAGCCGCGTTCGACGTATAGTCCTCGCTTTGCAAATCAAGTATTATTTAATTGTGCCTCTAATCGACGCTTATAATCGAATCATTCGCGATCTGCGAATATCGCTGACGGATCGTTGTAATTTCCGCTGTTTTTACTGCCTTCCGAATGGCGAGCCGCCCTTGGCACGAAAGGAAACGATTCTAACATTCGAAGAGATCGAATATATTTCGGAGATTTTCGTATCACTCGGCATCCAGAAAATTCGTCTTACGGGCGGCGAGCCTTTGCTAAGAAAAGATGTGCCGGAGTTGGTCAGAAAATTGGCAAAGCTGAAACCGGGATTGCTGGATCTGGCCTTAACAACAAACGGATTCGATTTCAGCCGAAAAGCCGGGAGCCTGCGCGAAGCGGGCCTTGACCGCGTTACGATAAGCCTCGACAGCCTCAAACCCGATCGTTTCCTTGAGATCACGAAGGTGGACGCCTTCGATAAGGTCCTAGCGGCGATCGAGAGTGCAAAGATTCTCGGGTTCGAGCCTGTAAAGATAAACGCCGTCATCGTTCGCGGCTGTAATGATGACGAAATCGTCGATTTCGCCCGCTTTGCACGCGATGCCGTCGTCAGCATGCGTTTTATAGAGTTCATGCCGCTCGATTCGGGTCATGAATGGAGCCGCGAGATGGTCGTTCCGGGAAAGGAAATTTACGAAAAGATCACCGAAGTTTTTCCTCTTAGGCTGGTCGGCACGAGCCGCGGCAGCGAAACCGCATGGAAGTACGCATTTGCCGATGGAGCTAAAGGCGAGATCGGCATAATCTCACCCGTAACGGAAATGTTCTGCGGAGCCTGCTCGCGCATTCGCCTGACAGCGGACGGCCAGATTCGGACCTGCTTGTTCTCAACGACCGAGCATAATTTACGCGACTTCGTCAGAAATGGAGCAACCCGGACGGAGACGATCGAATTCATCAAGGAGGTGGTCTCGAAAAAAGAACCAAGCCATCGAATAAATGATCCGACATTTGTCCAGCCGGCTAGGACGATGAGTTTTATTGGTGGGTAGTCGTGCAACTTGATACTAAGTTGAAATCACGATCCCAGATTTCCTTTTTAAAAATAAATGACTTCCCGCATAATGATTTTACTTGGCTCAAAATAGGTGTTTCCGAATTTTTTTACCTGCTGGAACGCAGTTTGCTTTGTCCAATTCCCATTTGAGTCAAATTCGTAATCATATTTAAAGATGTTGTTGTCGTACTCTAAACGAAGAGTCAAGTTCGTAGATTTATCCAAAATCTTAAGGCGACCACATGTAGGTTCCTTTTCTTTTATGCAGATATAAGTTTCTTTCAATTGTTCTTTAGTCTCTGTCGTTATTGTTTTCGATGATAACTCAAGCTGATCCTTCGCAATTTTTGAAGGTTGCCACGATTCTTTTACTTCGCCGATTTTGTCTTTATAAAATACTTCTTTACTCAATAATGCTCCGTCCCCGTCATACCTTAATTCGATAGTCTTACTATCGCCCCTTTTTTGCGTAATTGTTTTCAAAAACATTTTACCATCGGGATAAAATCTGGTTTCAACACCGTTTTCGCTTTTAATCACTATTTTGTTGTCCAGTTCATATGAAGAGCAACCAGCGCATTTCAAAAACATTTCCTCTGTCATTCGATTATTTGAGTAGTCGTAATAGTAAAAGTGCTTTCCGACGATTGGAAACTCGTTTCCTCTGATAGCTAGTAACAGAAGGCCGAAATCTCCAATACCTGCCCCGCTCTTAGAATAAATAAAAGCGTCGGAATATTCTATAAAACCATTTGAATTATATCTTTGCGTTTGGATAGAAACCGCTTCACCTCGTTCCCATTCATCAAACTTCCTCTCGGGAACATACACGAGTTCTTTTATGGACATCACATTTCCAAACACGTTCTCGTCGACAAAATCTGGCTTCTTAAATCGCCTAAGACATGTTCCTTCGGAAGTTTTGATCGTTGGTGTTTTCGTCGGCGGTTGTCTTTCTATATTTACGCCGGTTTGTGTTCTCTTATTCGCGACCGTATTGAGGCTTTTTATCGCGCCAAGTGGCTTTTGGTTTAAGACTAACGAACGCAAAAAAAGAACGGGAATAGCAAAATTTAGCGACTGTCCGCTTTCAATAGCACCTACGGCTACGCCAACCACTTCNNCTCCACCGCTGCTGCCTTCTGAAATCGGCGCCGTTATCTGAATAAGGTCTCGTTTCGACGATTTTCTAATACTACTTACAATTCCTTGCGAGAACGTGCCTTCAAGGCCCTGTGGGTTGCCAACTGCAAAAACTTGGTCGCCAATTGCGGCTGAATCATCATAATTCAGGGTCATCGCTTTGCCTCTTATTCTCGCTACTTTCAGCAATGCTAAATCGTTCTTTTCATCGACTCCAACAACCCCCAAAATCTCATAGATCGTTTCTTGCCCGACAATCTTAACAACACCTTCGTCACTGTCCTTGATTACATGAAGATTCGTAGCAATAATGTCCTCGGCCACAAAAAATCCGCTCCCAGTCTTACCAGTCTCGTCGAGGCCGTTTTTCATTACTAGTAGAACTACCGAAGGCAGGGAACGCTTCGCAATTTCGCGCGGCGTGAGATTGGTGTTATTTTGATATCTGAGCCGAAGCGAGAATCGGAAGAATGAAAGAAACGGAAAGAAAAATCCCCGACGAAAATCGCAGGAGCCAAGAGTACCAATGTTCTCGGACGGCGGATATGAATCTAATCAATTGTTCCTGAAACATTCTAGAATCATTTGAAATTTCATGAAAAATCTATCATTTGGTCGGTTTCGTCACAATGCTGGGAGCATTCGNNCAGTGCATCGAGATGAATATCACAGAAATTATTGTGGTCCCTTGTGTACGGCATCTCAAGTCCCGTTGGCGTTACGATTGAGTCAACTTGGCGAAATCCGTAGCTTACATGCTTCGTTGCCAGCCCATCACAATCTTTCCAGTCACAAACAATGTTTATTTCGGTTTCCATTCATTTCCTCTTGGGAGAAAATGTAGCATTATCGCATTTGCCTTGGCAACAACTCTAGTCGCTACAGTGAGTCCGGCCAATGCCACGGTTTCTTATCTTGATTTACTGCGTTGTTCAACTTTTCTCTTTATCCTTCCCTGCACCATTTGTCTTTCCAGCGGTATATTACTCAAGGTTATCTTCCAAACCCTGGCGACGATCCAGTCAGGCACCGTGCTTACAAGCATATGACATCTGCCGCAAAGAGTGATTAGATTTGAAAGCTCGTCGGAACCGCCCTCACTTCGCGGGACAAAGGGATGAACCTGTCCGGCAGGCCGTTTACCGCACGACTGACATTGGCAATTGTCTCTTCTGAGTACCTGAAAACTGATTTCCTGCCAAGACGTCATTCACCATTCCAAGTTCGCTTCTAACTTTGCTTGCGACCCATCATATCCAGCCCGACTGCCGCGACGAGGATCGAGCCTTTGATTATGTCCTGCATGTAATCTTTGACATTTAAAAGCGACATCCCGTTGTCGAGGCTGGCCATGATCAAAGCCCCCAGACATGCCCCGAAGATCGTCCCGCGGCCGCCCATCAGCGACGCACCGCCGATCACACACGCGGCGATCGCGTCNNTTGACCAACATCCGCGACGCCCACCGGCGCTGGATCTCGCCGAGGTGCGCCAGGACCTCGTCGTACTCGGCGGGCTCGAGATCGCTGACGAAGGAACCGCGGCCCGAGGGCACCAGGAAGTAGAGGTTCCACACCTTGGCGCCCAGCTCGTCGTGGGCGAAAGCGGCGATCGCGTCGAGTTCCTTGAGAGTTCCCGCATCCGGAGAAGCACTTCCGACGCGTCCCGTAGAGATCAGGGCCGCAACGCCCGTCAGTGCTCCAAGCAACGCGTATACTTTCAGGATATTTCGCTTGTTATTGATCCCTGAAAGCCGCGCGGCCTCGGCATTGCCGCCAATTGCGTAAAGATACCTGCCGAATGTGGTCGAACCGGTCAGAAATGCACCAAGTAACGCTACGCCAAGCAGAATGAGCACTGGGATCGGTACGCCCTGGTATGAATTCA
This sequence comes from Chloracidobacterium sp. UBA7659, assembly GCA_002483395.1. GTDB lineage: Bacteria > Acidobacteriota > Blastocatellia > Pyrinomonadales > Pyrinomonadaceae > OLB17. Next base: position 15,823 of record DLHV01000264.1, read on the forward strand.
TCACCCAGATAAACGCCAAGATAGCGCCGATCGGCAGAAGAGTCTTTAGCAGTTCGGCTGCATAGTTTGGCTCACCTAGCCCGTATTGTTTTATCGAATTCGCCCTTTGATACGCCGCAAAAAGCACAAATAATATCGCGGCGCCAGCCAAGATCCACCCAATGGTCATAGGCAAATTGCCCTGTCCGATCATCTTGAAGGTGTCGTTCGATATTGGAATGGTGTTCCCGGCGAGCAGCCATTTGGTCGCCCCTCGCCACGCAAGAAGGCCGCCCAGCGTAACAATAAAAGCGGGAATGTTGAGATAGGCGGTCAGCGTTCCGTGAAAAAGCCCGATCAAAACTCCGACGGCTATGGCAAAAATTATCGAAACGCTCAGACTGTATTCCAGCGATGTCAGCGCAAACGCCGCGATCCCGCCGGCGAATCCCAGCACCGAGCCGACCGAGAGATCGATGTTCCCCGACACAATCACCATTAACATCCCGACCGCCAGAATCGCGGTAACAGACATCTGCGTCATCAAATTCGACAAATTCCGCGAAGTCAGAAAGATGTAATTTGTTGCCCAGTGAAAATAAAGCCAGATCAAGCCCAAAATGAATATCATTGCGTAGGCCCGCAATGATGTGGCGGCAAAAATGTTGTTTTTGTTTTCGGCCATATATCTTGTTGAACTTTCAATTGTTGCCGGTTGCGGCAGCCATTACCTTCTCGGGTGTAGCGTCCTTTCTGGTCAACTCCGCCGCAAGCTTGCCTTCGTGCAACACAAGTATCCTGTCCGCAAGGCCCAGCACTTCCGGAAGCTCCGAAGACACAAGAACTATAGCCAGGCCCTGTTTTGCAAGTTTGTTTATCTCCGCGTAAATTTCCTGTTTTGCGCCGACGTCGATGCCGCGTGTCGGTTCATCCAGAAAAAGCACCTTCGGGCCGGTCAGCAGCCATTTTCCGAGCACTACCTTTTGCTGGTTGCCGCCGGACAGCGTTCCCGCGACCGTCATAGGCGAATTCGCCTTGATTCGGAGCGATTCCATCGGCGTCCGTGCAGCCATCATTTCTTTGGTGCGGTTCGTCAGTATCTTGCCCGAAATGGTTCTCAAACCCGCAAGGGTCATGTTGTCCAGGATCGTTTGTTCAAGGATCAGCCCAAAACGCTTTCGATCTTCGGTAACAAAACCGACGCCGTTGCTGATAGCGTCCGCGGGAGAATTTATCGCAACAAGTTTCCCGTCGACAAAAATTTCGCGGCCGTAGGTTCCCTGCCACGCACCAAATATCGCCATCAGAAGCTCTGTTCGCCCGGCACCCATAAGTCCCGCAATACCAAGCACCTCGCCCTTACGAACAGAAAACGAAACATCGTCTACGACCTTCTTATTGGGATTGTCGATGGAGTGGGCAGTGAGATTTCTGATCTCCAAAGCGATGTCGCCGAGTTCGTGCTCAACTTTCGGAAAAATGTCGCCGACGTCGCGCCCGACCATCAACTGAATAACCTTTTCCTTGGTCAGGTCACTTGCCGCATGTGTAGCGACCGTCCGTCCGTCACGCAGCACGGTGATCCGATCGCTCATCTCGAATACTTCATCGAGCTTGTGCGAGATATATATCATCCCGACGCCGGCCGTTTTCAGCTTTCGAAGAATGTCGAACAACGTCGCTACTTCCGACTCGGTCAATGCCGCCGTCGGTTCATCGAGCACGAGAATCTTCGCTTTCTTTGAAAGTGCTTTGGCGATCTCGACCAATTGCTGCTGGCCAATGCCAAGACTTCCGACCGGAACACGCGGATCGATAGATAGGTGAAGATCGCGAAGGAGCGTCGACGCCCTGTGATAAAGCTCGGACCAATCGATGACGCCGAATTTTGACGGCTCTTGACCGAGGAAGATGTTTTCGCCGACCGTAAGCTCTTTTACAAGCGACAACTCCTGAAAGATAATGGCGACGCCTGCATTTTCGGAATCTCTGATCCCGCGAAATTGCTGTGGATTGTCTTCGATCAATATTTCGCCATCGTAGTTGCCGACCGGATATACGCCCGACAAGACCTTCATCAAAGTCGATTTTCCCGCGCCGTTTTCCCCAACGAGCGCATGAAACTCGGCTGCTTCAAGCGTAAAACTGACACCGTCAAGCGCCTTAACGCCCGGGAATTCCTTGACGATATTTCTCATTTCAAGCAGCGGCATACGGGTCTTCGATGAACTGGGCCAAACGAAATTTTCGAGATTCGAGATGTGGAACTTCGTGCAAATTCTACACTCTTTGTCAATGATTCCCAAACCAACACGGCTATGTTCAATGAACGGCTACTTTAAACGCGGTGCTCTGGTAATTTATACTGTCGTTCTATGCCCGAACCAATCGCAATAGAATCCGTATCGACGGAGTCGAGAGTTTTTCCACCGCCCGCGGAATTTGCGGCAAATGCCGCAATTAACAGTTTCGAAGCTTACGAAAAGCTCTACGCCGAAGCTGAGGCGGAGCCGGAACGATTTTGGGCGGACCGGGCGGATGAATTGAGTTGGTTTAGGAAATGGGATTCAGTGCTCGAATGGAACGAGCCGTTTGCAAAATGGTTCGACGGCGGGAAGATCAATGTTTCTTACAATTGCCTCGACCGTCACCTCACCACGTGGCGAAAGAATAAGGCGGCTATCATTTGGGAAGGCGAACCGGGAGAAGTTCGCACTTTGACATATCTGCAAGTGCATACGGAGGTCTGTAAGTTTGCAAACGTTTTGAAAAAGCTCGGCATAGAAACGGGCGACCGCGTGGCGTTGTATATGCCGCTCGTACCGGAGCTTGCGATTGCAATGCTCGCCTGTTCGCGCGTCGGCGCGACGCACACGGTGATATTTGGTGGTTTCTCGGCCGACGCAATCCGCGACCGCGTTAATGACGGCCAGTGTAAATTGATAGTTACAGCTGACGGCGGCTTTCGGCGAGGTTCCGAGATCAAATTAAAGGAAATCGTCGACCATGCCGTCGCTCAATGCCCGACGATCAGGAACGTGGTCGTTTTCAAGCGGACCGGTTCAACGGTTTCGATGCGTCCGGGCCGCGATCATTGGTGGCACGAGATGCTCGAAACGGTCGATGCAAATTGTCCGGCCGAGGAGCTCGATTCCGAACATCCATTGTTCATTCTCTATACATCGGGCACGACGGGAAAGCCTAAGGGAATTTTGCACACGACCGGTGGTTATCTGACGCAGACGGCGTATTCGGCGAAGATCGTCTTCGATCTTAAGGAAGAAGACATATATTGGTGTACGGCCGACATCGGTTGGGTGACCGGGCACAGTTATGTTGTTTATGGCCCGCTGGCGAACGGTGCGACCGTTTTTATGTATGAAGGCGCACCGAACTTCCCAGATTTCGATCGTTTCTGGAAAATGATCGAACGGCACAAGATCACGATCTTTTATACCGCGCCTACGGCAATCAGGGCCTTTATCAAATGGGGCGAGCAGTACCCATTGAAACATGATCTGTCATCACTAAGGCTCCTCGGCACAGTCGGCGAGCCGATAAATCCTGAAGCCTGGATGTGGTATCACGAGACGATTGGCAAGGGCAAATGCCCAATCGTCGATACGTGGTGGCAGACAGAAACTGGCTGCATTATGATCTCGCCGCTGCCGGGTGCAACGCCTACAGTTCCAGGAACGGCGACGCGTCCATTGCCGGGAATAATTGTCGAAGTCGTTACAAAAGCCGGAAAATCGGTCGGGACGAACGAAGGTGGTTATCTAGTCATCAAACGCCCGTGGCCTTCGATGCTCAGGACTATTTGGGGCGACGACGAGCGGTATAAACAAACCTATTGGTCCGAGATCCCGAACTGCTATTTTGCTGGTGACGGTGCACGGCGTGACGAACGCGGATATTTTTGGATAATGGGCCGCGTCGACGATGTGATAAACGTTAGCGGACACCGGCTTGGAACAGCGGAGATCGAATCGGCCCTTGTATCCCACGAATCAGTTGCCGAGGCGGCTGTTGTTGCCCGGCCGGATGATTTAAAAGGCCAGGCGATCGTGGCATTTGTTACACTTGAAGGTGGGCGAACGGGCGGTGACGAACATAAGGAATTGTTGCGTAAGCATGTTGCGAACGAGATAGGTGCGTTGGCGAAGCCGGATGACATTCGATTTACCGATACGCTGCCAAAAACGCGCTCAGGAAAGATCATGCGGCGGCTCTTGCGCGAGATCGCGTCCGGGTCCAAGATAGCGGGCGACGTTACGACGCTTGAAGACCTATCGGTACTTGAGAAGCTTCGGCAGGACGAGGAATAGAATACGATGGCCGGCAAAACGGACATTTCAACTCCGACGAAAAACCTTGCCGAGGCCGGGCGTGAATTTTACCGCCGCGGCTGGACGCTTGGCACGAGCGGCAATTTCAGCATGCTGCTTGCCCGAAAGCCGCTCCGCATTTGCGTAACGGCAAGCGGCATTGAAAAGGGAAATCTGGACGAAACAAACTTTCTCGAACTCGACGACGATGCCGAAATATTGCAGGGATTCGGAAAGCCCTCGGCGGAGACTCTCATACATCTGATGATCTACCGCTTTATCCCGAAGGCGCGTTCGATCCTGCACACGCATTCCGTCTGGGGAACGATCCTGTCGGACGTGTTTTTCGAGCAGGGTGCGATAGAGATCGAAGGCTATGAGATGCTCAAGGGGCTTGCGGGTGTAAAAACGCACGAACACAGAGAGCTCGTTCCGATCATTGAGAATTCGCAGGATTACATCGCCCTTTCGCACGTTATTGAAAATGTGCTGCGCGAGAACCGCGATGTCCACGGCATATATCTCCGCCGCCACGGTCTTTACACGTGGGGTGACAGTGTTTCAGAAGCAAGGCGACATGTGGAGATTTTTGAGTTTTTGTTTGAGGTGTTAGGCAGGCAGTTGAGGTAACCGGGCGGAAACGCGAGTGTAAACGAGCGTGCTTTCTTCCAGTTAAGTATTGCACGCTCCTTAACAATCGTGTTTTCTGCCCGTACAGAATTATGGCAATCGTTGATATACCAAAAAAGAAAACTAGGCTGAACAACGCCGAAGAAATTGCGCTCTTTCTTTCCGGCATCGGTATCGATTACGAACGCTGGGACAACATCGGCGAAGTCGGCCCCGACGCATCCGACGAAGAGATACTCGAATTTTACTCGGTGGAGATCGACGCCCTAAAGGCAAAAGGCGGTTACGTTACCGCCGATGTAATCAACATCGTGCCGACGACGCCGAATCTTGATGCGATGCTCGACAAATTTAACAAGGAGCATTGGCACGACGAGGACGAAGTTCGATTCATCGTCAAGGGACACGGCCTATTTCATATCGCACCGGTCGGGGACGATGTTGCATCGATAGAAATGGAGGCGGGCGACATGATCCGCGTGCCGCGCGGCGCTCATCACTGGTTTAATCTCTGCGGTGACAGAACGGTTCGGGCGATTCGTTTGTTTCAGGATGTATCTGGCTGGACGCCGCATTACACCGGGAGCGGAAAGGATTCTAACTATCAGCCGCTATGTTTTGGAGCAGCTTATATTCCGCATAAGTAGCTCTACGAGTGTTTTGTTCCACCGCGCTCCTGGAACGGTGGAACAGGTGGAACGCCTGGAACACGCGGATCTGGCCCAAAAGCTCTCGACAAATTTAATGACGTTCAAAGCAATACTCCTCGACATCGAAGGCACTACCACGCCGATCGATTTTGTTCACAAAACGCTCTTTCCCTTCGCAAAGGCCCGGATAGCGGGCTTCGTTCAGGAACATTTCGACGAGCTGAGGTTCGAGGTTGGTCAGTTGGCAACCGAACACGCGGCGGATCCCGATTACGCACGTGAACTTCGAATCGATTCGCCAAACTCTATTGCCGACTATCTAAAATACCTGATCGAAGATGACCGCAAGTCCACGCCGCTAAAAACTATACAGGGAATGATCTGGGAAAAAGGTTACGAATCGGGCGGCCTTGTTTCCAACGTTTTTGCCGACGTACCGGCGGCCTTCAAACGCTGGAAGGATGCCGGCATATCCATCGCCATTTATTCCTCGGGCAGCGTTCTCGCCCAAAGGCTCATTTTCAAATATTCCGATCAGGGCGATCTAGCTCCATTCATCGACAAATATTTCGATACGAATACCGGCCCGAAGTGTGAGGCGGACAGCTATCGGAAGATCGCCGAGGAACTTGAATTGAAAGGAAACGAGATCATGTTCGTCTCAGACGTCGTGGCCGAGCTTGAGGCCGCGCGGACTGCCGGAATGCAAACGGCCTTATCCATTCGCAAGGGAAATGCCGAGATCACCGAAGACCATTCGTACAGGGCGATTCAAGGCCTTGAAGGCCTCGACTAAGCAAAATACAAATGATAATGCTTCGCGCAGCCGGGATTGAATCGACTTTCGCATTTCGGGCAGGTTGAGTTACGGTCAAAATACTCCGCAATAGTAAGCTGGGGCCCGCGTATCTCTCTCGTCCTTTGGCCAAACGGATGCTGCATGATCGGCTTTTGCTACGTGGCATTCGAGGCAGGGATACCGCTCGCCGCAACATTTGAATTTGATTGCGATAATATCGACTTCGCTATGCCAATGGGCGCAACGGGTCTGCGGATCGACGTTAACACCATTTATTTCTTCGCCATGAATTAGGCGCACGATCTCACTTTATAAACCCGACCCTTGAACACCGTATTCAGAAAAACATCATGCCTTATATATCCAAGCGTTGGCACTAACTATGACTCCGTCCGTGTAGCCGCCTGTGATCAAAACTTGTCCGTTTTTCAAAAGCGTTGCCGTCGCAAACAATTGTTTTGTTCCCATGTCGCCTTCGGCCAAGTAAAAACTGTTCGTTGTCGGGTCGAATACTTCCGCACGATTTGATCCGCCAGCAATCAACACCTTGCCACTTTTCAAGAGTATCGCCGTGCCTTGAAGTTTGTAACGGGCAGTATTCATATTGTTTTTGACCGACACAAAAGTTTTGCTCGCCGGATCAAAAATTTCTGTGTTTCGATATGCCCCGCCGCCGTCGCGCTCGTCCGAACCGCCGACAATTAAAACTCTGCCGTCCGCCAGCCGTGTTGCGTCATGTTTATGCCGCTTGACCGTTAAATTTCCGGCAGCAGTGAACGTCCCGTTCGCCGGATCGTAGATTTCCGCACTTGTGTAAATCGTAATGTCGGCGCGTCTGCCTTTATGACCGCCTGCAATCAAAACCTTTCCGTCACTTAGCAAAGTCGCCGTGTGTGATTCACGAGCCGTCGCCATTCCGCCCGTCGCCGTAAAAGTATTGGTCTTAGGGTAATATAACTCAGCATCAGCCAAAAACGTCCAGCCAGTTCCAACACCGCCAACAAGAAGAACTTTGCCGTCGTTCAAAAGCGTGGCGACGTGACCGCTCCGCGCGGTAACCATTTGTCCGGCAGACGTAAATCGGTTTGTGGCTGGGTCATAAAGTTCTGCACTATTCAGATAGGAACCGTTGTAGCCACCGGAAATTAAAACTTTGCCGTTTGGCAACAGAGTTGAGGTATGACTGGCACGATTGGTTGTCATACTTCCCGCCGATGCAAAACTGTTGGTTATCGAGTCAAACACTTCGGCGGTTGACAAGCCGCCTCCATCGCCGACAAAACCGCCCGCAATCAAAACCCTGCCGTTGTCGAGTAACGTCGCCGTGTGTGCCGCTCGTTTCGCCGTCATGCTCCGAACTGCGCTGACAACTCCGCCGCGGACCGTATTGCTTTGGGACTTTTGTTCATCAGTTATAGCTTGGGATCGACAGCTTGGAACGAAAGCAACAGTTATCATCAGTATTACAAAAAGCGATAAATCTTTTTTGGCGTTTCTCATAGTATTTTCTCTCAACCAGCTTAGGTTTGAATTGATCCGTTGTTGGCTCATTATCAAAGGCCCCACGTTGGAATTAGCACCAATTCCTTCGATAATAATGCTAATTCTTTCTAAGAACAAGCATTTCTACGTCTTAGAGTACCTGCAAAAATTGAAATGACGTCGGTGATCTTCATGGGCCTCATCCTTAATATTTTGGTAGACTGGAAATATGGAGAATTTAGAAACGGCAACGTTGGCGGCAGGATGTTTTTGGTGTGTCGAAGCGATTTTTGACGACTTGAAAGGTGTTGAAGATGTGGTTTCGGGTTATTCCGGCGGGCATACCGCAAATCCGACTTATAAGGAAGTTTGCTCGGAAACGACAGGCCATGCCGAGGTGGCCCAGATTAAATTCAATCCCGACGAGCTTTCTTATGCTGATTTGCTTCGCGTTTTCTTTTCGGTCCACGACCCGACGCAGCTAAACCGGCAGGGCAACGATATCGACCNNCGTGTCGCACAAGAGGTAATCGACGAGATAACTCAAGCCGTCATCTACGACAAGCCCATAGTTACCGAGGTAACGGCATTCGATAAATTCTGGCCGGCCGAAGATTACCATCAGGAATATTTTGCCAACAATCCGAATCAGCCGTACTGCGCGGCGGTAGTGGCACCGAAAGTTGCCAAGTTCAGGAAGAAATTTGTCGATAGATTAAAACGGCAAAGCTCGGCGACTGGGTAGGGCGATTTCCCTTGTGATTCGATTTATCACAATTTCCCAAGCAGCATCAGAACCCCAATCACGATAAAGGTAAGCGCCACGATGCGTTGAAGCCATTCAGTGGGAATAAACTGCGTCAGCACGCCGCCGAATAATACCCCGAGAAGCGTTACCAAAACGAGAGCGGCGCTCGCACCAAGGAAAACGGAGAGCTTGCTGTCTGTCTTTGCCGTCATCGTAATGACTGCAAGCTGGGTCTTATCGCCGAGTTCGGCCAGAAAAAGCGTAAGAAAAGCGGTACCGAAAATTTTCCATTCCATAAGGAATGATTGTAATCGGTGCCGCTGCAGTTTCAAGTCTATCGAGAGACTTCGTTCAATTTTTTGGTGTCGCTAAATACCGATGACCCTTTCCAACTGGTTTGTGATTGCGAATTTCTCGAATTGCAATTTACGTAGGTTGGCGAGCACCCGGAGGCGATGCATCGTCTGGTGATAAACATTTCCGAAATAGGAGTCTTCACGCAGTCTTTCAACGACGCGGCCGAGAGCAATGACGATTCCCGCCGTAAGATCCTTTGACGGGAGCCGCTGCCCAATATTGATAAAGCCGGCCGAATACGAAAAAACGTCGGAGTTCGGGTCGAGGAACGGGTGCTCTGGCGAAACAAATTCGCATGCGTTTCTGAAGGCGTCTGTGAAATTGAAATTCGATCGCGTAAGCGTTTCGTCTACCGTGTTTAAAAGTTCCGAAACCAGACTCAAAAGCTCGCTCCAGTTTTCCGGCTCCTCCAGGACAAGGTCAGGCCTTGGAATAGGCGGTTCGATCAATTTTTCCGTTGAGCGTTTCAAGACGGCGTTTGTGTTCGCGAAACGCCGTGCACGAATATCCGACGTGTCCGAAACCATGCTATTCGCTCCGGCAATGATCGATCTATCCACAAATATCTTTTTAATGGGTTTCGACGCAAGGTCCTGATACACATGGATCAGGCCGCCCGGTTCCTTTGCCCGGATCAGTATCCGCTGCAACGCGTGTTCGCCATGAGAGATTCGCCCGGCGTTGTGATCTTGTTCGCACGCCCGCATTGTGTTTAAGCCCGTAAATTCAATATCGGCCTCATAACTGCTTAGCTCAACATGGATGCTCCCGCTAAACTGCAAACTGCGCAAATGGCGGACAAGTGCGGGCAAATTAACGAACGACGTGTTTAAATTTTTGTGGATCAGATACTTTTTCATTGTGACAAAATGCTGACTTAAAGCGGCCGTCAGCCGGCACTGCCTTCTCTCTTCTCTACGTTTGCACACAACAAAGGAGCAATTCCACGCAATTTCCATTGCATCTTTTGCATTTTTCATTCAAAATTCGCTAGTCGCCCACTTTTAGGTACATTTTCCCCGCATTTCTTTCTGATTCAGTTTCGATTTGGTTGATAAAAGTATGATCAGTTCATTATTTCGCAAGAAATCTATCGCCCAGATACAGGCCGACGCCGCCGCGGGCTTCGCCGACGCCGAAGCTTCGGGCACCGGCCTAAGACGCTCGCTTGGCACGTTTGATCTGACAATGCTTGGCATCGCGGCAATCATTGGTGCCGGTATTTTCGCCATGGTCGGAAACGCGGCGAACCGTGGTGGTCCAGGCGTTGTTATCCTGTTTGTTTTTGCGGCTATCGCGTGCGGTTTTGCGGCCCTTTGTTATGCCGAATTTGCATCTAAGATACCTATTGCCGGCTCGGCCTACACATACGCGTATGCCAGCTTTGGTGAGTTGTTGGCGTGGATAATCGGTTGGGATCTACTCGTTGAATACGCCATCGGAAACATTGCGGTCGCGATCTCGTGGAGCGATTATTTTACGAGCCTGCTTGCGACGAACGGCATCAATGTTCCGCTCAATTACACGATGGATTTCCTGACCGCGAAACGGGGCTTTACTGCCGTGACCGAGGCATTGTCGGGCGGCGCGACCCTGGAGGTACTTAAGGCAGGATGCGAGGCCAAGGATGCGATCGTTTCGTGCGGAGCCCTGGACGCTCACGCGGCCTATGCAACCGCCCCGCATATTGGCGGATGGCCGATAGTTGCCGATCTTCCCGCACTGGGTATTGTAGTTCTGATCACCGGCTTGGTTTACATTGGTATTCGAGAATCCAAAACGGCTTCGAACATCATGGTCGCGGTCAAGCTCGCGATCATTCTGTTGGTCATCATACTCGGTGCTTTTTATGTCAACACCGCGAACTGGAGCCCGTTTCTGCCAAACGGCTTTGGCGGCGTGATGACAGGTGTTTCGGCCGTGTTTTTTGCTTATATAGGCTTTGATGCACTCTCAACGACAGCCGAGGAGTGTAAGGACCCGTACAAAACCCTGCCGCGTGGAATGATCTATTCTCTGATCATTTGCACGGTGCTCTATGTGATTTTAGCACTCGTTTTGACCGGAATGGTCTCGTATACGAAGCTTGCGGTCGGCGATCCGCTGGCTTTTGTATTCGGGCCAGAGGGCGTGAACATACCTTGGGTTTCGGGCATCATCGCGGTGAGTGCCATCATAGCGATTGCGACCGTTCTGCTCGTTTTCCAGCTCG
>DLHV01000264.1:27024-61389 GCA_002483395.1 Chloracidobacterium sp. UBA7659
TGTTTTCGTCGATACATCCGAAGTTCCGCACGCCGTGGTTTTCGACGATTCTGACGGGATTTATGGTGGCGATACCGGCTTTGTTTATGAACCTTTCGGAGGTTACCGATCTTTCGGTGATCGGAACTCTATTCGCGTTTGTGATCGTCTGCGCCGGCGTGTTGGTTAAGGACAAGGAGTTTGCCGGGCAAAAGCGTTTTGTGCCGTACATAAATTCGCAGTTCATCGCACCCGTTCTGTTCATTGTTATTGTTGGAGGACTGCTCTATTTGAACGGTGATGCAATACGGGCATTTTTCACGGATTTTTCATCCAAAGAAGAAGCCGCGTTCATTCACAAGCTTCCATATTTTGTCTTCATCATTTTTTCGCTTGTCATGGTCGTTCTGAGCTTTGTTAAGCGGCTTTCGCTCATACCGGTGCTCGGCGTGATGTGCTGTACTTATCTGATGACGGAGCTTGGCATTACAAACTGGATCAGATTCGGCATATGGCTGCTTATCGGTTTTGTGATTTACTTCTTTTATAGCTATACCCACAGCAAGCTGCATTTAAGGGAACGTGCAGTTGAAGATCTGGCGCAATAGTTGGTTTACAATTCTTTACATTCATTTGCAGAACCAATTCAAGCTTCTGTACGTCTAAACGTGCGGAAGCTTTTTTAACTTTTTCAAGGAGATATTATGAGAAAACTATTGTTTTTGACGGCGGCGGTCTGTTTGTTCGCTGTCGCTGCATTCGCACAGGACAAGAAACCGAATTTTTCGGGCACCTGGTCGATAGACGTTAGCAAATCGAAGCTGGGCGACCGTAACAGTATCGAGTCGCAAACCTTGACCGTCACGCAGACGGACAAAGATATTAAGGTCGCGACAGCGACGAAGCGTATCGCTCCGCCGGCAGGCGCACCTACAGGAGGCCCTCCGGGTGGCCGCATGGGCGGCGGTGGAATGGGCGGCGGCGACAGCACAAATACCTACACGCTTGACGGCAAGGAAACAACGGTCGAAGTCGAATCGCCGATGGGAAAGGTCCCAGTGAAATTGACAGGTAAACTGGACGGCGGCAAATTGAGCCTGGCTTCTTCACGGACGATCAACAGCCAAATGGGCGAGATGACGATCATTAACAAAGAGACCTGGTCACTGTCTGCGGATGGAAACACTTTGACAGTTGACGCTGAATCGACGTCGCCACGCGGAACCAACACGACACAGAAGGTTTACACCAAGAAGCCGTAAGCGCACGAAAAAGTTCGCAAGCAATTAGAAAGGGCGGCCTTGTGCCGTCTTTTTCTATTCGGGGAATCGAAGCTCCTCAATGATCTCGCTCATATATTTGCGTCCAAGTTCGAGTTCTTCGGGTTTTAGCGAAACCGCGCCAACCACGGCATGTCCGCCGCCGCCATACCGTTCACAGATCTCGGCTATATTGTGAATACGCGGGCGCGGGGCCCAGGGGTTGGAGCCAACCGATATCTTCGTGCGGAACGAGCTTTGGCTTAAGCTGACGACATACGTCACTTCGGGATGGAAATAATAGGGAATGAACTTGTTGTAGCCCTCAATGCCGGTGCCGGTCAGGTCGAAACTGACGACGCCGTGTTCGGATTTTGACCGCTCCTTTATCACCTCAACCGTTTTCCAATGCTGATCGAGGATAGGCCCCAACTTCGCCCGTATCTCGTCGCTGGCGATGATCTCATCCAGAGACTTTTCCGTGAGCATCCTGATGATCGTCTCAACAAACACCGGGTTTTTAGCGCCTTCGATCACCTGCATTAATTTTAAGGCTGACGACCGCAACTCAACACACTGTGCGGGCGATTCATACAACGCACCGTCGATAATGTGGGCCCATTCGATCAATTCGGCGAGCGTTTCATCTTCAAAATCGAACCTTTCCTTTGCGATTCGTGCAATAAACTCGGCGCACGATTTGCTCTGGATGTCCAAAAACTTCTGGCCGCTCGTGTCGGCCAAAAAATGTACTTCGTCGTCCTTTGGCAGAAACGCCGACTGGTGATGATCGAACCACCACGTTAGCCGGTCGTCGGCACAATATTTGAAATCAACGATCGCATTCTCGTCTCCGTCCAATTGTTCGCGGTCGAATGCGTTCCCGGCCCTGTGCATGGTTGGCGTGTACGATATCTTGGCGGTAGGGTCGATCTTTGCCCTGTAAAACTTGCTGAAGATAGCCGCGGAGGAAACGCCGTCGAAACAGTTCCCGTGATAAAGTATCCGTAGTTTCATAAATTCTTTTTCCGAGGCCGTCAAGCAAAACATTTCAGGTTAGTTGCCAAAGGCTTCTCTCGTCAAGCAAAGAACTGTGAAGTGTTAGAAGTCCTCAAGCTATGTGGAGCCGGAAAAATTTCAAGCAGTGAACATGCGAAGAGCCCAAAGAAAGAGCGAACGACGGCCTGCGACACCTTCGCCGCCGCTTAATGACGTTGCAAAACCCTCTCGTGATAAAAAGCGTTGGGCGAGTTTTTGTTCCACTCTCGATGCCCCGCGAGTTGCCGGCCCTCCGAAAACTATTCACGGGACCGGTCGTGTTCGGTACACAAAGTAAGTCTCGTCCGCTTTCACCATGTCTCAATCACCAAAAACAGCGAAAAACAGGGCTCCGCAAAACCGTACGATCGAGATCACGGCGAGTGACACCGAGAGATATCGATCGCGGCTGTTATTTGTGCCGAATGCCGAAAGCAGCCCGGTAAGAAACAAGGTTATATGCGGCGATGCGTTCGAGGTATTAAAAAAATTGCCCTGGAAGAGCTTCGATCTGCTATTTGCAGACCCGCCATACAATCTCTCAAAAAAATTCGGCGTGAAAAAATTCAAGCGCACTTCGATCGATGAGTACGAAGCGTGGCTCGATTCCTGGGTGACGCTCTGCATACCGCTCCTCAAGCAGACAGCTTCGATCTACATCTGCGGTGATTGGCGGTCGTCCGCTGCGATCCAACGCGTCGGGATGAAGCATTTCAAACTCCAAAACCGCATCACGTGGGAACGCGAAAAAGGCCGCGGGGCGAAGCTCAACTGGAAAAACTCTGCCGAAGACATCTGGTTTTTTACCATGTCGAACGATTTCACCTTCAATCTCGATGACGTCAAAATTAGGCGAAAGGTGCTCGCTCCGTACACAAAAAACGGCGAACCGAAGGATTGGGAAAAAAGCGGCNNTGTCTGGACCGATATCAGCGTGCCATTTTGGTCGATGCCCGAAAACACCGACCACCCGACACAAAAACCCGAAAAACTGTTGGCAAAGATAATTTTGGCCAGCACAAACCAAGGCGATCTCACCCTCGACCCTTTCGCTGGAAGCGGGACAACCGCCGTCACCGCGAAAAAGCTCGGCCGCGATTTTGTTGCCATCGAGTCTGACGAAGATTATTGCCTTCTCGCCCAGAAACGACTCGAAATTGCCGAGACTGAAAGTTCGATTCAAGGCCACTCGGACGGCGTCTTCTGGGAACGTAATAGCGGAAAGTGATCNNTTTAAAAAACCACGGATAAACACAGATTGACACAGATTTGTTCTTCCTTATCAGTGTTCATCTGTGGATAATAAACGAATGAAGATCGCGACTTGGAATGTAAATTCCATCAATATTCGAATGGAGGTGATGCTCAACTGGCTCGCCGAAACCGGGACAGACGTTGTTTGTTTACAGGAAACAAAAACTGTTGACGAGAATTTTCCTGCGGCGGCTTTCAAAGAAGCCGGCTACGATACGGCGTTCATGGGCCAAAAATCGTACAACNNCGTGGCCATCATTTCGAAGCATCCGATCGAGGATGTTCAGAAGAACTTCATCGATGATGATGACGAATCACCAAAACGCCTCATCGCCGCTACTATCAACGGCATCCGCATCGTGAACACCTACATCCCGAACGGCACAGAGCTTTGGACCGACAAATTTGCGTTTAAATTGGACAGGCTACAGCGTCTGCGCCGTTTTTTTGACGAAACCTGCGATCTGAATAAGGACGTTTTGCTATGCGGTGATTTCAACGTTGCGCCCGAAGAACTCGATGTCTGGAGCGTGCCTGCGTGGGAAGGAAAGCTGCATTTTTCAAAGCCCGAACGCGCCGCGATGCACCACGTAAAACAATGGGGCTTCGTCGACGTGTTTCGTAAAATGAACGGTGATCTGCAAGAGTTCTCCTGGTGGAACTACCGCGAAGGTGCATGGCAGCGCAACCGCGGCCTTCGCATCGACCACATCTGGACCTCGCCGCCGCTGGCTGAAAAATGCTCCCGCTGCTGGATCGACAAAGCTCCCCGCGCACTCGAAAAACCGAGTGATCATGCGCCGGTGATCGCCGAATTTACGATCTAATTCTACGGAAAATCATTGTCCGTGTAGACGAATTTTTCGATATACTTCCATTTTGGATGTTCAGAGTGGGAGCGCTTCTTCAGTACGCACAATTTGTAGGTTGACATTTGAACCTGCGGCCTACCCTTCGCTTGCACCTGGCGTGCGCAGCAAAGTCGGCGCCCGCAGGTGAGGTCAAACATTAAACGAATAAAGAAGCCGGATTGATCTTGAACTGCAGCATCTTTGCGGTTTCCCGGCCGCCGTCGCCGCCTTTTCGCTGCATCGTAATGCGGCCAATCTTTAAATTGCCGTTTCGCGTTATTGTCACCGGGCCTTCGCTGTAAAACTTGATCACGTAGTCAATGCTTCGCAAAACCCAGCGCGGCTTTGCCCCGGATTTCAATGCCACCATTAGCCATCCGGCACTGAATTGGCCGTCTCCTTTGAAAAGGTCCGATACGATCTCAGTCTTGTTCGCGGTGAAAAAATCGACGATCTTCTTTTGTGTCTCGGCGTCGAATTCGTTTATATACATCCTGTTCGTGTCGCGCGAAGGTTTGTTCGGCTTCACCTCGCCGACGAAAAGCTTCAATGCAATTTCGACATCCGGCGGTATATTCCACAACTTTACGTAATGCGAGAGCCAGCGTTTGTCGATCTGGTTAAAGCCGTTCGGGTTGCTGACAAGCTTTATCGAAATGCCGTCGACTTTTTCACCTGTCCTGGTTTTCACCTTGACCTGAATATCAGCCTTTTCGCCATGCGGCTTTGTGGCTGCGACCGATTCGATATCGCCGAGCCTGCTGCCCATAAAGGCCAGCCAGACCTTCGCCTCCTCGTCGGTCTTCCAATTATTAAACTTGGCGGCGATCTCGTCCTCGTTCCGGAAACCGTTCTTTGCCGTGTTCGAGCCAAGCTCGACCTTTGCAGCCGAAGTCCTCTGAGCATACGAGTAAGGACCAAACGAAAACGCAAGCAGAAAGAAAGCCAGTATCCAAAGATTGAAATGCTGCGGCCTATGCATAAATGTGAACGGGGCGAATCCAGCGTTGATAATACGGAGAATCTCTCCTATTATCAACCAGATTGGTTCTAAGCCGTGAAAGTTGCACTCGGATTCAAATCGCATTCCGGTTGGGCCGTCCTTGTCGTTATCGGCACGGCCGGCGGCGATTTCCATGTCATCGACCGGCGGAGGGTCGAGTTGATCGACGAAGGCGAGGTATGGGCGAAGCAGCCATATCACGCAGCCGAAGATCTACCGCCTGACGAAGCCCGCTCGGTCGTAAAAAGCGGCGTCGAAGCGGCCCGCCAGGTTGCCGCAGCCCGGATGCGGGAGGTCGTTTCGCGGACACGCAAGTTGAAACACGAGATCGCGGGATGTGCCGTTCTTGTACCATCGCCGATGCCCGATTGGAGCACGGACGAGATACTCGCCGTCCATTTCCGCATGCACAAGGCCGAAGGCGTCCTTTTCCCGGACGCCCTCTGCCGGGCGGCGAGGACGACCTGTAAATCGCCGCTCGTCAGCGTTCCCGAAAAGCAGCTTGAGACATTCGCCGAATCAAGGCTTTCGGTGCCCTTCAACCGCATAATGAAAACAATAACCGACCTCGGCAAAACCGTCGGCCCGCCCTGGGGCAAGGACCAAAAGAACGCCGCACTCGCCGCCATCATCGGCCTCCAATCGGATTTTGAATAATCCGCGAAACCGCCGCCAGACTGTGACGTCTGTCCCAGCCCGGGACACTTCTGGGACGGTCTATCTATTGCATTTACATGAGTTAGCTCCACTGTCCCGTGTCCCACGCATTTCTGCTTAAACCGTACAGGCAAAAGCGACTGAAAAGGCGTAAAGCCCTCTCATTCTTATATTTACACCGTCCCACTTAACCTACCGCCACACCTTTTCACCGAAAGATCGGCGGGACAGGCGCCGGACGATATCGAATACACAATCCGAGTTGTCAAATATCCGCATGCAGCTAAAACCGGCTGCCGCTTGATGGAACAGTGTATCATGTATGGAACGGCGAGCAAATTTTTTTATTGAACCAAAAATGGCCCGCCGATTGCTCGACGGGCTCGTGCTGTTGGAGGGTCTAAATACGACAAGATCGGTGTTGTCAACTAATGATTTTCAGGATTGAAAAAAAGGAATAAGACATGGAAATTGATCCAATCCGTGCAAGGAATAGTGGGCACCAGATGAACGCGTGTTTCAAACTCCGGCCGGAAATGAGAATATAACTCTGAGGTAAATACAATGAGTGATAATGGATCGTCGCCGGTAGGCGACCTAGAGCAGCAGTTTATTCTGGAACAAAAGGGCGAGGGCTCACTGTCTCTCTTTCTTGCGGACGGGACGGACAAGTCTTATGTAGGTTACGACATCAATCCTGAGGACATCGAGGCCTTATATTTCGAAGGCATCGGCGTGCCGCGTTGGGAAAGCATAAAGGCGGACGACATAGAGCAGCAGACGGCCATGTATTGGGAGCAGTTCAATGAGCGGATGGACAATTACCCGCTGATCGGCCGCGTGCGTGATACTGACGAGAGGGTCGAATATACGGCACCCGAAGTGCCGCGGCTGCTCGCGGAATGTGAGCGGGTGACTGGCGGAACGTCGGACGCCAAGGCATTAAAAGCTGTTCAAAAACTCTCGATCGCCGCCAATAAAGCGGCTGAAAAACAAGCGGGTCTCAACTTGAAACCGAGCCAATTACCGAACCTATGNNCCGGCGTTATCCTTTCCGCAGGCGTGCAGGCCGCCACCAGTCCGCGGACAGGACCGAGTCCACCTGAGCGATTTCGTAAAACACAGGTTCCACCAGCGAACCTCCTTTCGCCCGGCGATGCGGACATCGGGCAAGACCTTAAGGAGGCTCGTTATGTCTATATATAACCGTCAGGATCGTCACCTTCCCGTCCGGCCCGATCTCGAACAACTCAAACACCAGGCCAAAGATCTGCTTCGCGATATCCGTCGCGGCGACGCGGCTGCGGTCGAGGAATTCAAGCAAAATCACCCAAAACCTGTTCCCGCTGGTGAGGTAAAGCTCGCCGATGCTCAGCTTGCTCTCGCCCGTGCTTATCAGGCGCCAAGCTGGGCACGTCTGGTTCAAGCCTGTAATCTGATCGACGCTATCTGGAACGACGACATAGTTACAGTCCGCGATCTGGTTGTTAAGTATCCGAATCTGCTTCACGAGCACGCCGGTATTCGCAACAGCAACTGGGGCCCGCCGATGAGCTACGCGGCAAATCTGGGCCGCAACGAAATGATCAGGATGCTTCACGAATTGGGAGCAAAGGATCATTTGCACGCACTTGACCGGGCGACGCTGCAGAGTAAGATCGACACCGCCCAGCTTATTTACGGGCTGATGGGTTCGCCGCCGCCGCCCGAAGGAGCGCTGGGCGGCCCCGCGTATACGCTGAGTGTGTCGGGAACAGCGTTCGCCCTGGGAATCGGCGTACCGGTGCTCGATGCAGCCGGCAAGCGGCTCGCACCGGTCGATGTCGTCCTCGAAACCGACAGCCGCAATCCGTCCGCCAAACACCAGATTCTCGAAATGTACGCCGCACACGGACTCATGTTTCCCGATACGCCCGTGATGGCCCTGCATCGCGGCCGCATCGACATGCTCGAAGAGCATCTCCGCCGCGATTCGCAGCTTCTCACTCGAACATTCACGCACGAAGAGATTTACCCGCCAGACTTCGGCTGCCATGACGAAGTGCTCGCCACACAAGGAACGCCGCTTGCAGGAACGACGCTGCTTCATATGTGCGTCGATTATGATGAGTTTGAAATTGCCAAATGGCTGATCGAAAAGGGTGCTGACATAAATGCAAAGGCAGCCGTCGATGCCGATGGTTTCGGCGGCCACACCGCGCTTTTCGCGACGGTCGTGTCGCAGCCGAACTTCTGGATGAACTACCAGGGCCGGGAGCAGACGGCCCCGTTTACCGAACTCCTGCTCGCGCACGGCGCCGATCCCAATATTCGAGCGTCATTGCGCAAAAAGCTCCATCCGGGCTACAGGCCGAAATATGATACCGAAACAATTTTCGAATACCGCGATATCACTCCGCTCGGCTGGGGCGAACAATTCCACGCAAAGGTTTTTGTCAGCGAACCGGCGATGCGTCTGATCGCCAAGCACGGAGGTCACACCCTAAAGCATATTTAGCAACGTTCGCGCCCTGCACGAAAAAAAAGCTAATTTGCGCTTGACGTAACCATCTAGTTACGTTATTCTTTGGTTACATATTGGAGGTAACGATATTATGAATGTAGAAGATCTGACGCTTGACGTTGAACAGAACGTCGAAATGAAGGCCGATATCGGCGATGTTTTCAAGGGAGTCCTTCGTCGGCTCGGCGAGCAGAACACGCGGCCGGACGGCGTGTCTATGGACATGGTACTTGAAGAATGGGCCGGCGGAAGGTGGTTTCGCGACCGGGGTGACGGCATTCAGCATCTTTGGGGTCATGTCCAGGTTATTAAGCCGCCTGTGCTGATCGAGCTTAGCGGCCCGCTGTTTATGTCTTATCCGGCGATAAATCACATCGAGGTGAAACTGGATCAAATAGCGGGCGGAACCAAAGTGACTTTGCGTCATCGGGCGATCGGATTGATCGATCCGGCACACCGCGAAGGGGTTGCTACAGGCTGGCAGCATTTGCTGGATACGATCAAGGGCGATTTTACACAGGCTGCAAAGGGCACTTCGTAAGTCTATGTCAAACGATCTCGATCCGGTATGGAAGGCCCTTTCCGACCCTACTCGCAGGTCTATCCTCGACCTGCTTCGAAAAGGGCCGAGGAATACGACCGAGATCGTCGAGGAGTTTCCAGACATGACGCGTCACGCCGTGATGAAACATCTGGATGTGCTTCGTGGCGTGAGCCTGGTGATCACCCGCGAGGACGGAAGACGGAGAGTAAATTCGCTAAACGTTGTGCCGATCCGGCAAATATACGAGCGGTGGGTCGGCCCGTTCGCCGAGCTTTGGTCGAGTACGCTGCTTCGCGTTAAAGACGATGTCGAATNNTCGAGGAGTATGACCGAGTGGCCTGAAATAACGATTTCCTCGGATTACGGCATTTTGAAACGCTGGCCCGCCAGGCGTTTGGGCTCTGCCGCAATTGACCGATTAAAGATTGAAATATCACTAATCTAACAACCAAAAAAGGAGAAAAAAGCAATGCAAGCTGAAACAAAACAAATGAGAATCGTAGATCCNNGGATCCGATCTTGATGGAGATGGATCAGGAAGCCGAGACCACAAAAAGGCTTCTGGATATTATACCCGAAGACAAGTTGAGCTGGCGTCCTCATCCGAAAGCAAGATCGCTGGGTGAGCTGGCGATGCACGTCGCAACGCTTCAGGGAGGCGTTGCGGAACTAGCCCAACAAGATAGTGTTGAAATGCCTGAATTTCCGCCGGATCCGGAGGCAACCAGCCGAGCACAGATTCTTGCGGCTTTTGCCGAAAGTCTGAAAAAGGCAAAAGAGATTGTCGCTTCGACCGACGATGCCAGGGCAATGGCCGAGTGGAAACTCACGAGAGATGGAGCAACGCTAATGGCTTTGCCGCGTATCGGCTTTTGGCGGGCAATTTTGCTGAACCACAATTATCATCACCGCGGACAGCTTTCGACCTATCTGCGTGAGTTGGACGTTCCGCTGCCGTCGATCTACGGCCCAAGCGCCGATGTACATCCGTTTGCCTGAAGGCAAAAGCAATCGCTAAACCTGCAATAGATACAAAAAAAGTTTCACAGGAGATTTCACGAATGAAAAAGCGAATTCTCGCCATTTTGGCATATGTACTACCAACCTTCCCGCTCGGATATTTTTGGCATCTCACGATCTTCGCGGACTTCTATAAGACTCTCGAAGTGTATAGAGGTGAGATCATTATCCCCTTCGGAATCCTGTCCATGCTGATACAGGGCCTAATATGGTCCATCATCTATGAGCGAGTGTTTTCCGGTGAGCCGATTCTGAAAGGTGCCACAAAGTTTGCTTTGCTGGCATTCTCTTTGGCATGGAGTTTTCTGGTGATCGCGGTGGCCGCAAAACACAGGATGGCTTCGGTCGGCGGTTATGTGTTGATCGAAACCGCTTTTCTCATTGTTCATTACGCGATCGTCAGCCCGCTTATCGCTGCCGTGTACGCTCGGAAAAGCTGACGTTTGACGCAAACTACCATAAACACAATCGCGAAGAAACTGAGGTTAACATGCGTAAGTCGATCACTAAAATGAAGATTTCCCTTAATGGAAAGATTGAGGGGCATGAGAATTGCCATTTTACTTAAAGCGACAAAAAAGGAGGCAACAATGACCGATAACAAGACAGAAAACGTGAAAATGAAGACACCCCCGATAGTGTCGCCACAGGAGTGGGAGGCGGCGCGCGAGGCACTCCTCGTGAAGGAGAAGGAGTTTACCCACGCCCGTGACGCACTGGCCGCCGAGCGTCGCCGGATGCCGTGGCTGGCTGTGGAGAAGGAGTACAAGTTCGACGGACCCAAGGGCGAGGCGAGCTTGCTCGACCTGTTCGAGGGCCGTCGTCAGCTGGTCCTCTATCGCGCATTTTTTGAGCCCGGCGTGTACGGATGGCCGGAACATGCTTGCCGCGGCTGCTCCTTCCTGGCCGATCAAGTTGCCCACCTCGCCCATCTGAATGCCCGCGATACCACGCTCGCGTTCGCCTCGCGCGGGCCGCAAGCTGACATCGAGCGCATGACGGCACGGATGGGCTGGGAGCATATTCCGTGGTACACCATCACGGATAGCTTCGATAAAGACTTCGGCGTGGACGAGTGGCACGGTACGAACGCGTTCATCCGCGACGGCGACAGCGTGTTCCGCACTTACTTCATCGACAAGCGCGGCGACGAGGCAATGGGGAGTACGTGGAACTATCTCGACATGACAGCGCTCGGGCGTCAGGAGGTGTGGGAGGACTCACCGGAAGGCTACCCGCAGACACCGCCCTACGAATGGTGGAACTGGCATGACGAATACGGCGACGCCAAGCCGTCTCAGTGGTGGGTCGAGAAGGTGGAAGGCGGTAGCATTGCTGCCGGCCAAGGGTCAGCCAGGTCGTGACTAAGGACTGTCGGAGGCATGTCAATGATGAGAACCTGCTGCTGCGAAACCGAAGCTTCACCAAGTTTGGTGCGACGCCTTTCGGGAATGGCTCGATGGATCGTACCGAGNNGTGTCTGGCGGCGTACGTGGCGATCGGGACCGGCGTCGGGCTTTCGATTTCGACCGCCGCCAGCATCAGGATGGCGCTTGTTATCTTATGCGTCGGCTCCCTTTCCTATCTTGCAGCTGGGCAATTGCGCCGACTTATTGAAGTGGTAAAAAAAATCACTTATGAGCCCGTAAATTTTCGGGCGATACCGATCTCAGGAATATCCGTGTCTGCATCCTTCCATACATCCAAAAATGCCAGATAGGATGCTCGGGCCTGCTCGGTCATACCTTTTGCCTGATATGCCTCGGCAAGATGATAGCGGGCGAGTGGATAATTAGGAGCGAGCTGCAAGATCCTCTCATATTCGGCGATCGCTTCATCGAACCGCCCGAGCGTGAAATACGCATTGGCAAGACAATCCTCGAAATCCTGCAGATTCCAGATCGGGGGCGCGTGACTAATCGCCTTCCGAAAATACTCGATCGCTTCGTCGCCTTTCCCGTTATTGAGAGCGATCATGCCTCTGTAATACGGCTCAAATCGAAGGTTTAGTCTCGATCCGCGCTCGGCCAAGAGAAAACTCGAGAGAAGAGGTTTCTCGAGCATTTTCGATCTGCCGTTTTCTCCTCGTTTGGCGGAAATGAGATATGAGATCCAAATTGAATCCTCATTGATTCTCACAGCTTCGCGGGCGGATCTTTCGGCGGCATCCAATTCACCCTTTTGCATATGGATATAGGCGACGCAGTCATATCCGCGAGCGCGTTCGCGGCCGGAGGGAGCGGCTTCGATGTAGCGTCGAAACGCCGCGATCGCTTCGCGATATTGTCCAAGCCGAAAACGAGTGTTTGCCAGATGCACAAGGGCAATCTCGAACTTTGGATTTAGCTCGGTCGCATGATTGTAATTTTCGATCGCCTTTTCGTAATTTCCGGACCATTGGAATGAAAGGCCAAGACTGTCATATGCATTCGGTTCTGCGGGTGCGAGCGCGACGTAGCGCTCATGTGCGGCGATGGCCTCATCATGTTTCCCCTGGACGGAGAGAATTGCGCCGAGCTGGTTATAGAGGTCTTTGGCCTCGGCGTCAATCGTCACACCCTGCCGTAAAACCTCGATAGCCTCGTCGCTTTTTTCTTCGCCGGCAAGTAGTCTTGCAAGCCGCCAGTAGGCTTCGGTCTCAAAAGGAAAACGGTTAATTATTTCGCGGTAAGAGTTTATAGCCTGGGGAAAGTCGAGATTGGCGATTGCGTACCAGGCGGCAATATTCAGCCTGTCCTTTTCCGTTAACCTGCCCGATAGCTGAAAAGCTTTTTCCAGGTACGGTTTTCCCTTTTCGGTCTGGCCCCAGGTAACCGCATACGCGTAACCGATGCGAGCGTGTGCCATCGCGAACTCGGGATCAAGAGCGACGGCTTTTTCAAGCATCTCGATGGCTTCCTGGTTATGAAGCGCCTGAGCTTTCTCGACCGCAAGCGAATAATAACGGTAGGCCTCGAGGTTGTCTGTTATCACGCTGGCCAGATCATGGTTTTCGAACGGAGCCGCGTTTAAACGATTCGAAATCTTCAGCGACAACAGATCTATCTCGGTCAATAGCTGTTCCGTCCTTTCGACGGTCAGCGTTTCGGTCGCCTGCAGGCTTCCGGTCTGGGCATCATGAAGTTGAACATCGAGCCTGACGTGCTCGCCTATTCGTGCAAAACTCCCTGTGATGAAAAACTCGGCCTGCGTGTGACGGGCTATTTCCTTCGCATTTTCAAATGGAATCTTGTCCGTTTCCGACGGAAATCTTTCAAGGAGCGCATGGAGCTGACCACGGTCCAAAACGCTCAATTTCTCGGAACGAGACAGTCCGGCGACCAGCATATCCGCCAAACCTTCGCGCAGCCAATCGAATTCCGCCGTATTTGACTGGTTATCAAAAAACATTACTGCGACCGTTTTCCTGCCGTCGATTTGCCGCATCCGAATGTCGGCCGCCTGCGAATTGGAACGCCAGCCAAAATAAAACACTGCGGTAAATGCGAGAAGTAGTGCGGCCGACCCGACGATAAGATAGCGATTGTATGGTTTCAGACCACCAGACGTTCCCGGCACGGACTCGCCCGTGATTATTTTTTCCGTTGTCCGGCCCGTGTCGGTGTCATCCTCGAACTCAAATTCAACACGGGTGATTTCTTCGGTAAATGAACCGTTCCAATTTTCTTCAACCGAACCGATAAACCGGTAACCGGATTTTGGAACGGTCTTGATAAACCGAGGATGATGCGGATCGTCGCCGATAGAACGGCGAATTTCGGTCACGCATTGTACGAGAACATCATCCGTCACCGCCGTATTGTTCCAGACGGTTTCGAACAATTCATTTTTGGAGACTAGCCGCTCCCGGCGTTCGAGCAGATAGACGAGGACCTGAAACGCCTTCTGCCGCAGATGCTTCTCCTCGCCGCCGAGCAAGAGGCAGTTGCGCGAAAGGTCGACCTCGACGTCCTCAAAGCGGTAGATCTGCCTGTCGGGTAAATACATAAGCTTACGAATTTCGGGAAAATTTCGTGTTTCCTTCGTTACAACCTGGTTGTTGGCGATGTACGTTACAGCATAATCCAGTTTCGGCTCAATTAACAGGAAAAAAATCATGCGACGCCGGCTAAAAGTCACCGTTACACGAATCCGCAGGCCGAGGCCGACAGGCAAAACAGTTGTGGTTCCCGTCATCGGCGACCGCGACAGCAGTTTGGCGGGAGCTAAAGGGGAAGTTGTCGGGGCCGAGTTCGTTGGCCCCGAGTCGGATATCCAAGCCTGTATAAACTCGCTCTTGGAATTAGCTGCAATGGAGAGAAACCGATAGAGGAAAATGAACATGCGAATGGTAGTTGTTATAGGAGTGATATTTCTTACCTTTGCTTCCGGCGTGAGGGCTGACGGTCCTCATGACGTGGCGGTCTCCGCTCCGGGCGTGGGTTGTGCGGGGGGAGTCAGCGCCAACTGGTTGCGGGCGAAAAATGGGTCAATACTGACCGACTACCTCGCCGACAGGCCGTCGATTTGGCAGGATGGCTGGAAAGTGTATGTCAAGACGTCCCCCTGCTCGGGACGGTTTGATTGGGTGACGGTTGCCCGGCAGAATCCGACCGGGCAGGGCGGGTCGGGCTACTGGCAAACTGCCGACCTGATTTTGACAGGCACGCCGATGAAGTGCGTGCGCGAAGGAAGCCAATGCACGAAGGCGGCAGCCGACGCTGAGGCGGCGGTCGTCCGGGCGCAATCGGCATTTTTACGATATTGCTGCAAGGACTATTCGGTCTGGAGCAATTCGCAGACGGGCAAGATGAAGATCGTCGTCGGGAAATTTGGCACCGGGGGCGACGGATGGACCTTCGAAGACGGCCCGATGTGCTGCGAGGAAGCAGAGGCGAAATCGGGAATAACGGGAGCATGCAGCGGCGGAACCGGAGGCGGAACTCACGGAGGCGGCACTCGTTTTGGGCCGATGACCGACTCGACCCTGACTGGCACAAACCTTACTTTCTATCGCGGAACGACTCCTGAACAATGCCAGGCAGACTGCCGGGCGAATCCGCAATGTAAGGGGTTTACGCTGATCAAGGCGGGCGCCTACAGCCCTACCGACCCGCCAATGTGTTATCTGGCGTCAGCGGTCACAGGCTCGAATAATTCGTCCTGCTGTATCTCGGGCGTAAAGGGAGCCGGCGGTAAAACAGAGCCAACCGACGAAATTGATCTCTCTGGAACGTGGCGTGGTGAAGTCGTTTATAGCCAATATATTCGGATAACCACTATCTTTGTCCTGACGCGCGAATCAGCGGGTAAATGGGTCGGAACTGCACAAGATTCCAAATCGGCGACATTGTTGCCAGTAGCGTTTGAGCACATGGGAAAGGGGAAGTTAACCTACACATTCCTTTATTCGAGATTTAATGCGTCCAAGTATGGAGCGGAATATAAGAACCGCCAGATCACAATAAAATTTGGCACAGGTCAGCCCGACCTCGTGGTTACAAAACAGTAGGTGAGTGGGAATTGAAGGTATTGCTCAGGCACAAAACGAAACCTTGATCTGCCGCGTTGCGGTTAGAAATGAGCGATCCTCGGAAAGTTACGAAAGGAGATTTAGAATATGAGATCGATTTTTGGAGTTCTGATTCTTGCCGTTATGGCAACGTCGGTGTCGGCGTTTGACACGCTTGAAATAACTCTCAGCGGCAAGACCTTCCGTCCGTCGCAGGGAATTGTCAAGGATGGGGATACTATCAGGATCTGCAATGCCGACATCGTTTTTCACAAGCCGTTCAGCTACAGCAAGCACAACAAATTCGGGCCGGGCGGAAAAGTGCTTAAGCGCGAAGAATGCATGGAACTGGCCGCACGAAATCCGACGCGGCAAAACATACCGTTTCACATTTTTGACGAACTGCACGCGCACGAAAAGCTCTTGCTCACCGTGCTGCCGGGCGGTGAAACGGAGACGGCCGGAGGGATCGACTTGTCCGGCAATTGGGCAGGTAATTTGACGGATTCTTCCGACTGCCAGTCGAGGTGGGACATGGNNATGGTTCTCAGACGCGCAGGTGCCGCCGAATGGCAGGGCACCATCGTGATCAGCCAAATCAATTGTGCCGTCACTCAAGCGGGCAAGAAGGTGTCTGATCCGAGCCCCGTCAAGATCACTTCCCTCGGCAATGGAAAACTACAGTTCGGTTACATCGGTTATAACTACGATGCAACTTATGCTGCGAACCAGATAGTTTGGCAAAATATCAGCTTTGCTAAAAAGTAAAACGCGGCTGGCGCTAACGTTAGGAATTTCGAGATAGGGAGATCTGATTATGAGAAAAAAGAGATTCATCGTAACAGTTTCACTTTTCGTGATCCTGTTTTCGATTACGGAAGCCCTGGCTCAGACGCGAATACGGTTTGCCCGCGGGCGGACATCGACAAGCGTTAGAGGCACCCTCGGCAGCATCGGCGAGCGCGATTTTATTCTGCGTGCATCTGCCGGTCAGTACTTGTCCGCAAATGTTAGCTCGAGCGGCGGCTGTATCAAATTCAGCACCGTCGAGACCGCACAGGCGTTCAGAACCGACAATGGCGACAACTGGCTAAAGTTGATGAACATGTGCCGGCGATCCGCGTCGTTTACGATGACGGTTTCGATCAGATGAATACAAAAATGATGAAACGGAAAATACAGGAACAGGCGTGCGGGCGTATTGAACTCGCACGCAGCTGGCGATTGCTACTGCTCGTTGCGTGGGCGATGTTCGGAGTTGTCGCGGCCAGAGCTCAGACGGTTTACGTGGGCGTCGAAACCAAAAGCGTTGATGGCTCTGCAAAGCCTGCCGTCAAGGTATGGATCGGCAAATATTCGGCGACAACCAACGAGGCGGGCGGCGCGGCGCTGGAGATTCCCGCCGGAACCTATACCGCCAGAGCGGAAACAAAATGCCGCGTCGTAAAAGCCTCCGCGAGTAGTAACCTGATGCCCGGCAGGCAGTCGACCGAGCTCGTCCTGACCGTTACTGTCCCCCAAGACCTGCCGTCGGGGATCTTGTTCGAACTTGACTGCAGCAACCTGAAAAAATCCGGAAAAACAAAACCGAAAACCACAGCGAAAAAGGGTTCTTAAGCACGAGGTATTATGAAATTGCAAAAGTTGATCTGTTTAGTGGGGTTTGCATTAACCCTGGCGGGAACCGCGGCGGGCCAAATCAAAGTCGAGATCAAGACCCTGAAAATTATCAGCGGCGTGAGAAATGAAGCCATGCCTCGGGTCAAGGTTGATATTGGAGGCAATTCGACCACCACCGACGACCGCGGCCGCGGAACCATCATGGTCGCTCCGGGGATCCACTCTTCAAAGGTCGTGGGACAATGTGCAGTAAATTCGGTCACGCTTATCGGTTCGGTCCGCCGGTCGGGTGGTACCGACAAGGAACCCAACCTGGACTTTCCGTTTCCAAGCAACCAGACACCGACGGTCACTTTTCTGATGCGCTGCGACACGGACGTGACGCCCGGAATGGTAAGGGTAAAGATAGGAACGACCACAAGCTGCACGGACGATCCGAACGGCGCGATGAAGGTGCAGCCGGGCATCACCGTGCGGATCGGGGACAAGGAATATACTAGCGACCAAAAGGGCGTCATCGACGTCGAACTGCGGCCCGGCAGATACCCGATCGGCGGCGTTTGGCAGGACTATGCTTTCGGATACGTCACGCAAAACGGGCTTCGTATCAAACCCGCGGAAGGCGGCCAGCCCTCGGTTAATTTAAGCGATCAGATCGAGACACTCGAAGTGAGAATGCTTACCTGCGACGAAACCGGCCAGGAGAAGGCGCGAGCCGAAATTGTCGAGATAGGTGACAACATATTGGTTATTCGCAGCAGCGCGAACGGTCGAGGATTTGTGGGAATGAAACTGCGCGATGGTGACCTGGTGAAGATCGCCGGGACCGCCAAGCTCAGGTGGTTCTCAGGCAACGGGACGATCAGTTTTGACGATCCGAGGGGGAATGCCACGTTCTTGATCGGACCCGATCACGCTCCGCCCGACGGAGGTCAGGTGAGTCCGCCAAAGGGGAGTCTATTCCTACTCAAAAGTGGCCTGGGTAAGTTCTTTTTTCCAACGAATCTTAACGAGAGCGACCTTCCGCACGATGAGAATGGTAACGTGAGAAGATTCGGGGCATCGACCCGTACGATCATCACCAGCATAAAAGGAACAACATTCACAATCGGGCACGACGAGACCACCGAAACGACGACTGTAACCGTGACCGAAGGGATCGTCTCCGTCATGCCGAGGTTTCCGGGAAGGTCTCAATTTGACCTGAACGCCGGGCAGCGCGCCGAGATCTCGCCGACGGGAGTCAATGACCTCACGACCGGGCAGGAGAATGGTCCCTTTGTCCGGCCGAAGAAAAGATTTTATGCTGTCGGCGAACCTATTGTCGTGGACTACGGCTACGTAAAAAGCTCGGGGCCGGACCATGTCGTAATAATGGCGCATCCGATGTTTAGAGCACAGGCTAAAGGCAGATACAGCGCGATCGACACCCGCTACCAGTTCGAGCTGGAGCCAAATGTCACAGAAGTGAGGGACAGGCGTGGCACATTGACCTTTCCCGGCCTACCGGCGGGCGNNGGGCGATTACTACGCAGGATATTACAGTTGGGCCGAAGGGCAGAAATATTTGATCGAGAATGAGTATTTCAAAGTTGGCGACGCTCCGCCTGGACCGCCGCAGCAGCCTCCTACTCAGCCGCCGACCCCGCTCACACCTTCGCCCGCAAATGACCTTACCGGCCTATGGCGAAATCCGGGCAGCAACGTAACATATCGGCTGCGGCAGATCGGCACACGGCTCTACTGGGGCGCGGACGGCGTTTCGATGATGTCGTTTGCCAATATCTATTATGGCGATATCAAGGGCAATACGGTCGATGGCATCTGGATCGATCTGCCGGGCAGCCCATACGTCGGAGATGGCAAGATATTTCTGCGGATCGAGTCTGATTGCCGACTGGTCAAAACGGCCGAGGTCAACCATTACGCGAGTGAGATCTGGGTCAGAAAGAACAGCTCTTGCGACGGCGGACCTTCCGCCCCTTCGCCCGCAAAGGACCTCACCGGCCTCTGGAAGAACCCCGGCGGCGAGGCGATCTATCGGTTTCGACAGGTCGGCAGCAAGCTGCATTGGGGAATCGATGCCGTTCCGCTGAGATCGTTTGCCAACAAGTTTGAGGGGGATATCAACGGCAACGTCATCGAAGGTAAATGGCTCGACCTACCCGGAAGCCCGGCTGTGGCCGACGGCACGCTTTATCTGAAAATCGAATCCGAATGCAGGATCGTCAAAACAGGTCAAATAAATAACTATGGCGCCCAGGTGTGGGTCAGGAAGGACAGCCTTTGCGACGTGGTCGGACCACCGCAAAAGAGCGCCGCGTCGGACAGAGTTGTCGTAAGCGATCCGCTCAAACAGCCCGCCGCTCAGAACACCTCGACAACGAAGAATAAGCCAAAGGTCGAGGAGATTCCCGACGGCGTCATTAACAGTGGGCCGACGGGCAAGACAACGACCGCGGGAACCAATACAAATAGGTCCACCAAGCCAGTTCCGAAGGTTGAAGATATACCGGATGGCGGGACCACTGCGACTACCACCAAAAAACCCACCCGGCAAAAGCCGAGGGTCCAAGAGATTCCCGATGGCGAGATAACAGTCGCAAAAAATGACAGCGACAATGGTGTCTTTATTAACGAGACGACGACGAAGGCGGAACAAATGCCGCCGGTCCGACAGCCGCAGCAGGAGAAACCAGCCAAACCAAAGCGCACCGGCCCCAGCATCTGGGAAAAGCTCGGTACAGCGATCAATACGGCGGTAACTCAGCAGCCGCCGCCGACGACACAACAGCCGCCGCCAACCGGTGGCGGGACGACGCAGCAGCCGAAAAAACCCGATGGAACGTGTCAGGGCGGTTCATACTGGCTTGGTGCGCCTCCGACGACCCCGACCAGTGGCTTTCAGATAGCGTGGAGTTCACCCATCGGCGCGGACCGCCACCATTTTCGTACCTTTCGCGCCGGCACAAGCCAGTTTGTCGGGGATAACGATCAGCCGCAAAACGTGAACGCCTGCGGACATAGCTGGCCCTTCTATTTTCCCGCGGGCCAATATGACGTGTATTTGTATCCGGGCACTTTCGCCAACACCAGGAATACGAACACCGGCCCCGTAGCCGGGCCGCTCAGAGTTATTGTTACGCCATAGGGAAAAAGTGACGACGGCGAGACCAACGAAGGGGGAGTTGACTGGCGGAATTTACGCTCTTACGTTTATGAAGTACTTTTTTGCGATCTCAATATTACTTGCATTCTCGGCTTTTAGCGGAGCGCAGACGGATTTCGCCGGGCTGACGCCGGGCCAGACTACAAGGAACGATGCCCAGCACTTACTCGGCCAGCCGGTTAAGGAGATCAGCCCGACGTTTGCAGAATACGGCCCGCAGGGCGTGTCGGGCCGGATATTCGTTCAGTACCGGGACGATGGAGTGATTGAGCGGATCGAGCTGATGTGCACGACGGAAACTACGACCTGCGACGACGTGCTGCTCGGAAATAAAATTCGACTTCCGTTCCAGGAGGATGCCGTCAAGTACGACGGTGACAAATGGCGGCTTCTCTACGGCTCGCCGCACCTGTTGGGAGCGTCGGGAAGCATAGCGGAAGGCTCACTCACGCGAACGCCTTCGCGCCTCGTCTTCTACAGTCGCGAACTCTATGATTCTGAACTTGAAGACGTAAACCAAAAGAGTGAAGCTGCGTACAAGAAAAACGGCCTATTCTTCGTCGCCGGTATTCTCAATGGGAAGACCGTAAAGAAACCGACACCTGAATATCCCGCGNNTGGGAGCCGTAAGGGCGGGCGGCATTGTCAGGGTCGCGGTGTCGGCGGATGAAAACGGCGTCATCCAGGCCTCGCAGGCGGCCGACGCCCATCCGCTGCTCCGTGACGCTGCGGAGAAGGCAGCGATGAAAGCCCGCGTGACGCCCACGCTGATCAGCGGCAAGCCCGTCCGTGTCGCTGGTTGGCTGACCTACAATTTTAAATAGCGGGATTTGACCCAGTGAAGGAATGCTGTCGAAGTTAGCAACTATTCTGAAGGATCAAATTTGTGACCCGGAAGACGCAGTGATCGGGGCTAGTAAGCACGCGTTACTTCAACGCCCGTATAATAGTGCTTGATGATCTCGTCGGCTTTGACGCCCATTTTGGCGAGGCCGTAGGCTCCGTATTGGCACATGCCAACGCCGTGGCCCCAGCCTCGGCCGGTGAAGGTGTAGCTCGCGACGGTAGGGCCGGAATAGCGTTTGTTGATGACGAAAAGCTGTTCCTTTAGCCGCAGAGCCGAGCGGATCTTGCCGCCTTTCAATGACTTGATGCCATTCGAACCTATGATCTCAAGCTCGACCGCACGCCGCGAGTATCCCTTTGTTTTGATATTAACATCGTAAAGCGTTCCGATGCCGCGTACGTATCTCGACAACCGTGACTGCACCGCACCGGCTCCGAGTGTCTTGCTCCAATTCGTAAAAGGCGACATGTTTTCGGCGGAAGTCGGCATGTCGGTCGGCTCGACTTCGAGATAGATAACCGATCCGGCCGCGTCCAACTGATACTTGACCGTCTCGCCGCCGACCAATGCGGCTTCCCTGACAGGATAAAGCTCGCCGCCGAACTGACGGAACAAAAATACGTCCGGCCTGATCGAAAGCTGCCGCTCGCTTTTGCCCGACTTTAGCACCAGCTTGCCGTCGATGCTCGCTTTGGTCGTTCCGCTCTGCAGACCCGGCATCCAGTTTTTCTTTTCGTAGATCTGCCTGATCAGCCGCAGCATTTTAGCACGCGAAAACGGTTTCGCCGGTTTTAGTGTCAGATCGGCGTGGAGCGTAAAATATCCGTCACGCAGCAGCATTGCGATGTCCGCCCGGCGATCCCTGGGAATCTCCGCCGCGTCATCGAATGAGAGGTGATAATTGACATCCGAATCACTGAGCAGCGTATCCGGCGCGCCCGGTGTATATATCAATCCGGCAAGTATTTGTGCCAATTCGACCGGCTTTGCCGTCTCCTTGTTCACATTTGGAAACGGCTTTCCAAACTTCACCGCAAGCTGATTCAGCCAATTCGACATCTCGCCCTGTGTCGGCGTGTCTTCGAACCAAGCGTCGGTCATCTGCGCGGTCGTCAGCGAAAATCCGTTGACGGCCAGCAAGGACATAAGCCGCACGAGTTCGAGATTGGCGTCGTCACGTAATTTCGCCGGCAGGCGGGATGTTTTGACCAAAAACGGATCGAAATGTTTGTGCCCTTCGAGCGAGCATTCCACGCCGCGAAGATACGGCTCGGCGTGATCGAAGATATTCTCGGAATTCTCCGTACGGCCGCCGCAAGTCGATGTAAAATAAGCCATTATCGGCTTGCCGTTATAGGTCGCGACCATCCCCGCCGTTTCGCGGACCGCCCGCGTGCCCATAGCTGTTTCGATCGAAACGCCTCGATAAACCTGCGACCAAACGGTCGGAACCATGTCAAAGCCCTTTGTTCCGTATCCATTTATGTTTGCCACGGCGTAGGTCCGTGCAGCGATCGCCTGGGCTTTTTGAGCTTCGAGATGCGGCAAACCAAGTTCCGCCGGCACAACGCCGAGCAGGTAATCTTCGAGCGGCACGACATTGACGACCGTCAGACTGCCGCGTGCATTGACGAAAACCTCGATCTTGCCGCGATATGCCTTGCCGTTGAGCCTGACCGGATTTGCACGCTCGTTCATCGACCCAAACGACACCGATTTCAGCGAAGCGTATTTCGCGGACTCGCTCGCGCCGTTTACGATCACCTCGCGGAGGCCGGGATTTACGATGTCAGTCGGGGCCGGGCCGGAGGCAGCGGTCGTTTTTATCAAGCTGCGCACTTCGCTCTTTCCCGCTGTCCGAAGCTGCTGCGACAAAGCAAATGCGTCTTCAGATGGAACAATTTTCTTGTCCGTCACCTTTACCGCATCTTCAAAGCCTTTCTCGGCAAGCGACGCCTTGAAAGCATCAGCTTCCTCAGGTGTGTCGAAAACGCCGCCGATCCAGACCTTCCAAGTATTCGTTGCCGTATCGATGCTCACCAACGCCGATTCACCCGTCGCTTCCCTGGCCTCCTTCGCGATGTCATTCGCCTCGTCCGCCGTCGCGATATTTTGAATTTCAAAACGATAATTCTCCACCTCCGGCGGCCGGTACGACCGCGCCGAAACCGAAATGCGGTTCGTCTCCAGATACCGGTTCGGCTCATCGGGCGAAAAAGCAACAAGCTGCGAGTCCGAGGTCGTTATCGTCGCGGAGCTTGCATTTGTCGAAAGCCCGATGCGGATTATCGGTTCGGCCGGAAGCGCAAAATATCCGAAGCCGTTGTGTGCAAAACCGGGGATGAGGAAGGTCAGGATAGCAGCCAATAAAGCCGAGGTGCGGAGGAACATCTCATTATGATAAAGCCTTGCTCCAAAAAATGAAATAGTTTTGTTCTCGCGGGCTGGACTTTGAGAATAAACCTAGGGCCGCCGGTGTCCCGGGGCTTCCGAGAAGCCGGAGTTCCGGATATCTTCCAAAAGGCCCGTTTCCACCTGTAAAGCGGTGTATTTGCAAATGTTTAGGTCCATATTTCGGCACGTCACAACTGTCCCAGCCTGGGACACTTTTGGGACACCTCGCCGATCAGCTAAATATATGATCGGCAATAAGTTACGCCGATATTGGGGCTGCTGTCCCACTGTCCCGCGTGTTTTATTTATGATACATGCAACAATCATCGCAACACCGTCGTTAGCTTAAATGAAACGATCATTCGATGTCAAGGAAAACCACGGGACGGAGAAGGCATGATGATCGAACAGCTGAAATTCTCGATTTATCCGATCTTTTCAAGCAGAGTCCGGATCTGCTTCAGATGCCGTGCTTCATGGCCGCCGACCAAGGCGAGCCACTCGACCGCCGACAGATCGCCAAAAAATGGATGCGGAAACTTATGCGTGTCGCCGTCGAACTCCTCAAAAAGCGGACGCAGTTCGCTCAGCTTGGTTCGGCTTTCTTCCATTGAGTCCAACGATTCCGTAATCGACACTTCGCCTGTTGGATGGACTCTCTCAGGCGCTTCCAGTTTCATGGAGGCGATCTCGGAACTTTTCTCGATAAACCTGTCGGAGATCCTGACGGTCCCGTCCGAAAGCTGGCCGTCGGTTTCGGCGCTCGACAGAAGCTTTGCGCAAATTCGCGATATTCCACTCTCGACCATAGAAACATGCTCAACGATTTGCGCCACCGACCATTTTTCCCCCTCCGGCCGGTAAGACGCTTGTCGATCGGTCAGCGTTTCAAGTGTTAAGTTGAATTTTTCGCGGATGCTGTCATTCGTGGCGTAGATCTCTGAAATTGTCTGGTAACTCATATTCTTATTTGTTCAAAACCGAGGCTTGAGGCGTCAATATCAGTCGATGCCAGCGCGGGAAACTCGTCACGCTGTCTGCCTCGTTCTTCATACGTTTTACGTAGGCCGTTTGAAAATAAAGCTGTTCCTCGGAGGGCCAATTCAAGGCAATAATGGGATTAAACGAAACGAGCGACTTTTCATCTGGAAGCGTTGTCGGTGCGACGTTGGAGTTCGCCGCCGAATTCGATTGCGAGTTCGCATCGGGTGACGAGTTTGCCGCATTGAGCTTGGACTGCTGCTCGTCATCAAACGCTTTCGACGAAAGCAAAAGGTAATTGCGAAGCGGAATGCCCGCTTGTGTTGGAGCATTGCCGCCACCGGCGTCGTAAATCCTGATCTGCGTATCGAACGCACACGCGACCTTTGCCGAATCCGGCGACCAGACTGGCTGGACCGGCGTCAGGGCGTCATCCAGACGGCGTTCACGGCCCGTTTTTTCTACAAGCCTCGGCCGGCCCACCGGAACGAAAATCTCGCCCTTTTCGTCCGCCCGATATTGGAGATATTGCCATTCACGGCCGGTAGCGGCCAGGGCCGCAAGCACTGCGCTGTCGGGTGACCAAACGTAATAAAAGTAGATCAGGCCTTCGTTTTGAGTTACAGGTTTAATGCCGTCGCCATCGACGTTGCAGATATATATCTGTTCGGTACGAAATGTAAGAACATTGGCGGNNGTTGGAGCCTGGGCGGCGACGTTGGTGTCGGCTTCGGAGTTAATTTCGGGTGTTTCCTGGCTCGCATTGGTGTTAGCGTCCGGGGTCGGTAGAGGTTTTGTACTTGCGGTCGGGCCTGGTCCTACGTCATTTGCACTGACCGGCGTGTCGCCCGGTTCCAAGGACACACCTCGGATCATTGCCACGAACGCCACGGTCGAAGAATCCGGTGACCATAAGATAGTGTCCGGAAAATGTACCGCCATCATGTCAGCAGTTATCTTGCGCAGAAGCTTTCCGTCCGGCGAATACATATCGAGCCGAAATTCAGCCTGCAGATCGGTCGCCTTGTGATAGACCGCCAGGATCCTTTTTCCGTCAGGCGAAGGAATGGTCTTATCAAGAAGCTCCTGTGTGCGGTTCTGGTCGAAATCAGCCTGAACTGCTGCGTTACGATCGTCAGCGACCGCTCGTTTGGCCTCACCCGGAACGGGAACGTCCGGCTCGTAACGGTAATTTAATCGAACGGCGGGCACTTCCTTCAGACTCGAGATTGTTTGCCCCTGCGAGACGTTCGTGTCGTTCCGACAACCTGAAACGATCATAACGATTCCGGTCAATACCAAATATGCCAGTATTTTAGCCTGCATTTTTTTGTGAGATTGAGTGTTCCAGATCGACAAAAACAATTCTACTCAAGATCCGCGTTCATATAGCTCTTATAAAGCTTTTTCTGCAGAGCTGTCGGATTGTTCAGCAGCGAGAAGCCATAGTCTTTTCGTAAATCGCTCCCAAGCGTAAAAGTGACTTCGCGCATTTTATCGAAACGAAATAGCGTCAGTTTCACCTTATCGTTCGGTTTCTTCTCACTTAGATACGATTGCATAAACGACTGGCTTGCACGGTAACCATCGATCGCAACAATCTGGTCACCCGTGTTCAGCCCTTGNNGAGTGTTGGCCGCGATCGAGCGGATCGTTAATCTGCCGTTCTCCTCGGCCATATCCGCACCGATGTACGCACGGGTTTTGTTCCGCTCCGCAGCCGCGAGTTCGATCCCGATGCCTGCAACTATAGCATTAAAGTCAATCTCGGCCTCTCCGCGAACATAATTGGCAAAAAAATCGTCCAGGCTTTTACCCGCCATCAATTCCGAGGCTTTCTGAAAATCTTCGGGCGTGAAATTCCTGTTCTTTTTAAAAAACTCGTTATACAAATGTCGCATGACATCATCCAGCGACTTCACTCCGCCGGAATCCTTGCGGATCGTGATATCGAGCATCATATTAACGATCTCGCCCTTGTCGTAATATGATATCTGGTTATTTATTGCATTTTCATCCTGCCGGTAATATTTTATCCAGGCGTCAAAGCTTGCTTCTTCGAGGCTGGTTTCAAACCTGCCGGGGCGTGCTTGTAATTGTTCTATCGCCGAGGCTTTGCCGTCAAGAAATTCTCTATCACTTATCAAACCCGCCCGTTGAAGCAAAAGGTTTGAATAGTATTCCGTCCCGCCCTCGGCAACCCAAAGGAGTTTTGTGTAATTTTCTTTTTCGTAATCAAACGGGCCAAGCGCGTCAGGACGAATTCGCTTTACATTGTAATTATGAAAGTATTCATGAGCGACGAGACCAAGAAAGCTCTTATAACGGCCCTCCGGTTTGAAGCCAAATCGATTCCATTGCAGTGCGGTCGAGTTCAGATGCTCAAGTCCGCCGCCGCCACGAAGGTTTACGATAAAGGTGTAGTCGTCATAAGCGAATTCGCCAAAAATCTTATAACCTTCCTCCACGATCCTGGCGACGTCAACCGCCATCCGCTTTAAGTCGTAATTGCCTTCTCCTGACATTACGATCCTGTGCACCTTGCCCTTGACGTCAAATGAAATTTCCCTGAAATCGCTGACTTCGAATGGCGAATCGTATAAAACGTCAAAGTTCGCGGCCCGAAACGCATTCGTCTGTCCAGCAACCTCTGGTAAACCTGTCGCCACTTTCCAATTGCCGTATGGCTTTACCGTGACGGTTGAGGGAGCCTTCAAGTGATCTTTTGGAAATAAAAGCAGGGCCGAATTGTTCCAAAAAGCGTGTTCGTCGTTAAGTTCATTTGTTCTTACCGTCAGCTCGTTCGAGTAGACCCGGTAAGTTACGACAATTTCCTTCGCACCCTTAACGTCTACCTGCCAAGTGTTTTTAGTCGTTTTGCGCCATCCAAGAACTCCGCCTGACGCCGTCTTCACGGACATATCCTGCACGTGTCGTGCATACTCCCGGACAAGATAGCTGCCAGGTGTCCAAACGGGCATTTTGAGTTCGACCTTATCCGGCCCTCCAGCCCATTTCAGACGTATTTCTACTTCAAGTACATGTGTCCACGGTTTAATCATCGAAACCGTGTAGGCGATCTCGGGAGCGCTACTCTGAGTCTGCGAAAGCCGTGGTTTTGGTTCCGCGGCCCGCTTTCCTTTAGCCGGTGTTTCCTGATACATAGAAGAGATGGTTGCGATAGCCAACAGCAGTAGTACCATTGGATTGAAATTTCTCGACATTCTTTTGCAAACTCCGTCCGGGTGATATTGTTTAGCTTTTTCAATATCTTACTATAAATGGACTTTTTGACCACCTGGTCCGAACTTTAGATTCAAATGGAATTGAACCGGACAACTGAAAACCCGCCGACGGGTGACAAGTTTTTTACCACGCCGCTCGTAATTATTTTCGTGACGGTGTTTATCGACCTGATCGGTTTCGGAATGGTAATTCCGATACTGCCGTATTATGCCAATACCGCACCGTTCAACGCCACACCGTTTCAGATCGGTATCCTGGTCGCCGTCTATTCGTTAATGCAGTTTTTCTTTTCGCCCGCTCTTGGGCGCCTGTCGGATAAATACGGCAGGCGGCCGATATTGTTTATAAGCATTCTAGGTTCGGCGGCAGGCTATTTTGTAATCGGATTTGCCGAAACACTCTTTCTCGTATTTCTTGGCCGAATCATCGGCGGAATAACGGGCGGAAATATTTCGACAGCACAGGCCTACATTGCCGACATAACGACAAAAGAAAACCGGGCGAAAGGAATGGGTCTTTTCGGGGCGGCTTTCNNGCCCCGCGATCGCAGGTGTTTTGAGTAAATATGGAGTGCATATTCCCTTTTATTTTGCCGCCGCGCTATCGCTCGCCAATGCCATAGCCCTTTATTTTATCCTTCCGGAGTCGCTGAGAATCAAAGTTGTCGATCATTTTCCGCGCCAGAAGAATCGATTCGTTGAGATCATTGAGTCGCTCGGCGAAAAGGAGTTCGGGGTCATAAATCTTGTGTATTTTCTGTTAGTGACCGCGTTCTCGATAATGACGTACGCGTTCGTTCTGTACACCGCATACCGCTTCGGTTACGACCCGGAACATAACGGGTATTTGTTTGCTTACATCGGCGTAATCGCGATTATCACTCAAGGCTTCTTATTTAACCGCCTCGTCAGCAAATTCGGCGAACCCCTTTTGATCGCTGTCGGTTGTTTGTTGATGGTCGTGAGTTTGTTTGCGGTCCCGCTTGTCGGCCCGCAATCCGGGGGAGTCGCCGCACTGCTTTTCGGAATGGCCGTTCTTTCAATCGGCAACTCGCTGGCGTCACCGGCCTTGACAAGTCTTGCGTCAAAAGGCGCAAATGAAAGCGATCAGGGCAGAACAATGGGAATACTGCAATCAGGCGCAAGCCTCGCCCGTGTCGTTGGGCCGGTGATCGGCGGTGTTCTGCTAAACAATGCTTTAAATGGAATGGATGATTCTACGTTGCTGCGAACATTCTGGACCGCATCGGCCATAATGTTTATTGCATTTTTAGGTGCGGTGTATTCGTTGAGATTGAACCGGTCGATAAATGTCTAACTAACAGCGCGCTGTCGCTGCTTAACAGCGGCTGGAAAGATTAATGTGAAGGTCGTGCCAATACCGTTCTCGCTTCGGACCTCGATGGTTCCGGAATGTTCCTGAACTATTCCATACGTAACCGCAAGCCCTAAACCAGTGCCGTTACCAACGCCTTTGGTGGTAAAAAACGGATCGAATATCTTATTCAGATTTTCCGGCGAAATACCCTCGCCCGTATCCGAAACCTCAATATGTACATCGTCCAAGTCATTAATACTGGTCGAAAGTGTAATAGTTCCGCCGTTGAACATCGCGTCTCTGGCGTTGAGGACCAAATTGGTAAACACCTGCTGAAGCTTTCCGCCATTGCCAAAGATCCTGGGCGGAATTTTCGTGTAATCCCTTATTATCCCGACATTCGATTTTCTTAGCTGAGGTTCAAGCAGTTGAAGCGTATCGTCAAGCAGTTTGTTGATGTCCTGTTCGCTCGACTCGATCGCGTTGCCGGTGCGTGAGAAGTTCAAAAGATTACCGACGATATTCGATGCACGATCGGTCTGCCTCTGCATTTTCTGCAGCAATGCGTGCTTTGGATCGGTTTCGGGGATCATTCCGAGCAGCATCTGCGTGTAACTCGAAACTCCGGTCAATGGTGTGTTCACCTCGTGCGCAACACCGGCCGCCAACAGGCCTATACTCGACATTTTTTCGCTTTGCTGAAGCGTTTCTTCAAGCTTGACGCGTGACGAAACATTCTCAAGCACGACAATCGCACCCGTTTGTGCGTTCGAAACCGATCTTAATGGAGCAACCGCGACATTCAGGATGAGCGAGCGACCGTTAAAGTCAACCGTATGAAGCTTATAGGCGTTGCGTATTTCTGTCAGGTGCCAGCGTGATTTGCCTAGAATATTCGCGAGATTCAACGCAAAACTTTCGTCAAAGATCTCTTCGACAAGTTTTCCGACCGCCTGTTCCCGGCTTAGCCCGATCATCTCTTCGAATGTTGAATTACAGCGGGTAATTCGTCCGTTTTCGTCCACGGCGAGAAGGCCGACATTTACGGATTCGACAATGGATTCGTTGAATTCCTTCAAAATGGCAAGCTCGTCGGTATGTTCCCGCTGCTCCTGATACAGCCTGCTGTTCTCGATTGCAACGGCAATATAGCCGGAAACCGTTCTCAGAATCTCCAGATCTTCTGACGAAAGCAGCGAACCATCACTTCCCCGGCCCAATCCGATAACCGCTACCATTTTAGATCGCACAACACAGGGCACAAAATAGTGGAGTTCCTGGCGAACGGGCATTTTTCCGTTGCCGTTGGATTCGCCAAGGTCGGATTCATGAACGTCCAGTTCATCCGCTCGAACAATCCCCTTCTCCGCGGATTTTTGCCGGATCATCTGCCTGAAGTCGGCAGGAATAAGGTATGTTTCGCTCAATCCGGCCGACTTTACGATCTTGTAATGCTCTGTCGATTTATTGTCTTCAACGAAAACAGCTACTTTCTCGACATCAAGCACCTGGATCAGCCTTTCAGTCAAAGCATCAAGCAGCGGCTCCATAGCGGTCGATGCAGAAAGTGTCCGCCCAAAATCGAGGAGTCCATTTCGCAGGTCATAACGCTTTCCGTAAAAGAAACGATCTGCGCGTTCCTGCAGGAAGTTCTTCAACGGCTCGCTGAGCATTACGATCGCCGCCATTGCTATTACCGCAATCAAGGCCCGCAGCGTTATTTCAGTTTTCGAGAGATTTTCGCCGACCGCAAGAAATACCAGGCCCAGGGCGACCGCTCCGATCATCATCGCTATGGCGACGGTCGTCATAGCGTAAACAAGAGCACGCCTGACGACGACATCGACATCCATCAAACGATACNNGATACCGCACCACCGAATGGCCGAAGCTGAGCGGAATAAGAGCCAGCGGCAAGGTTGTCAGCGCTGTGGTCAGCGTGTCGTCAGGCAGAAAAATAAAGCGTTTGGCAATCTGGAAGGCCAGGATCGGTAGAACCGAGGCGATGGTTCCCCACATTGCCCATTTCAGTCTCTGCCGAACCAATGTCTGCTTGACTCTGAGAAAACGCCAGATCAAAAC
Source organism: Chloracidobacterium sp. UBA7659 (assembly GCA_002483395.1). Taxonomy (GTDB): domain Bacteria; phylum Acidobacteriota; class Blastocatellia; order Pyrinomonadales; family Pyrinomonadaceae; genus OLB17. The sequence continues at coordinate 58,280 of DLHV01000264.1, forward strand.
ACTTGCACCCGACGTAATGCCGGCAACAAAATGAATGAGCAGGACCTGATTTAAGATCGGGAAAATCCTGTTATTTGCCGAAAAATCCCGAAGTCCGCCAGCAAATGATTCGATCGGGATTAGTTGGCCGAGCGACAAGAACAGCGAGGCAAGTGTAATTAACAAAGCCGGCACGTAAAGTGCGAGGGTTTTCCAGCGGGATTCGTCAAAAACATCGCTTCTTACGGGATAACGCAAACAAAAATGGAGAAATAGCGGTGCGAAGAAGGCAAAAGCAATATCGTCCAGGAGATTGACGGCAAGATCGAAATCCTGCCCGAAACCCAGCGAGCGATATACGTGAAAGACAAATGCAGTCAGGCATATCGTTGCAAAATGGAGAACGAAGGGCGACCTGCTACCCTGTTTGAAGAGAACAAAAATTCCTATGCCAAGCCAGATAATACCGACAATCGTCAGGAAAACTATCGACGCCGTCCAGCGAGGAAGCGTATCGATGTTCTTGAGGTCAGCGTAATAAAAATTATTAGCGAATGAATAAGAAGGTTTCTGATAAAAATAAGTCAAACTGCCGCCAACGCCCGCCGCATCGAGATACATCGGGATGTCGGCGATCGAGGTAACTTCCTCAAAGGTCTCGCCGTCGACACTGACATTGATGAGCTTATCACCCGGCGAAATACCCTGGCGCGACGCGGCAAGCCCCGGCAAAACCTTCTCCGCATAGATCCCGTCCGGCTTTTGCACCCAAAGTACGCCGTCTGTCGGAGCCAGCTCTCCTGTTGCCCGCTGGAAAAGATTAAGAGCTCCGCCTGCAACGAATAAAACCGTCACAACCAGCCATATCAAACTCCAACTTGTAAGCACTTTTGCTTTCATCCAATTCGGGCAAACTACTCCAACAATTTTAGATGCAAGATTTGTTCCAATCAAATCATATGTTCACACGTATCTATTGACTCGATTTATGCTTGCAGGCGCCGAGCCGCGGACCAAATTGCCATTCGGATAAGTGTCAGCTTATTCAGTTTTTTGCTCGATAATCCAAGAATTTGGACAAAACTTTAGCCACCGAGGACGCAGAGTTTGCTGAGGTAATGATGCCAACCTCTGTGAACTCAGTGTCCTCTGTGGCTAATGCTAAAACCTAACGAGTATTCCGCCGCGCAATGCCCGCCGCTGATGATTCATCAGCAAGCTTCCTTCTTCGCCTGCAGTGCCAGTCTGAAATCCAAATAGGTTTCGGGCATCGACCACCGCTTCGGCGTGAAAAGGCAGTCCGAGCGTCGGAAGATTCTGTGTAACGAGAACGCTAAGGCTCGGGTCATAGATCGCCAGCCGGCCCTGGAAAGGATCGATAGCAAAAACAGTAGCCTGTGGTGAGAGGCGGAAAACCGTCTTGACGTTGGTGCCGGTGTTAAGATCAGCCTCAAACTGGCCAAAAACCGATTGAAACAGATCATTCTGAAAGAGTTCCGCCGGATTGGATATGCCTTCGCCCGAAAGTCTCTGGCCGATACCAAAGCTATAACCGCCCGCCACGCTGAATCGCCCGCTCAAACGCCTTGAATAAACCACCCGCAGCCCCTGCGAGCCACCATGCTGATTGACGGTAAACTCTCGAAATTCTGCCGGGTCCAGCGAATCAAACGGCAAACTTGCCAAACCGATTCCCCTGTTGAAGGTTGTGTCAAAAAACACATTGGCCTCAACACTCGACCTGTTATCAATCACCCGTTCGATCCCAAATTCGAATCTACGGCTCTTATTCATCTGCGGCTTTCCGGCTTCGACGACAAAATCCTGCATTACCACCGGATCGCGAAACAGGACTTGCGCATCTTCAAGTTCAATTGCCCTCGACCACGTTCGTTCCTCCGTCTGCGGAGTATATGCAGCACGAAAGCGCGTTTTTGAATTTATATCGTATTGGAGTCCTAATCGTGGGCTTAACGAAAAGTCGTCGCCGGCACCGACGAAACGGGCATAATCGACACCGAATACAAGAATGACGCCTTCGCGAACCTTCCATTCATCGGTCGCCTGCACTGAAAACTGCGAAAGCGTCCTTTCTTCGTTCTCCGTGCCGAACGAGCCCAAAGTCCCAAATGAAGTATTTAGACGTAATTGGTGAGTATCCGAAGGACGATATTTCACTTGCGTTTCAAAACGCTGCGGTGCTCGCTTACCAATGCCGGACTGACCGGCAAAAACGATCTCGGTATTTTCTGAAACAGGAATGAGGGTCGCAACATTGAAACCTGCGTTTGCACCGGAATCCGATCCGGCGAAATAGCTTTCGACGACCGTTTGACCCTTCCTTTCGGAGCCTTCAGGGATCTCCTCAGAGGTTTCAACTGCATTACCTGCTTCGTCAATAGGTTCAGTTCCATCAGTATTCTGATAGATCGATCTGCTTATTTGGGCCGCCCGAATGTTCCACTTCGGATTATTCCGGTCACGTCTTTTTTCCGGCAAAGTATTCCCGCTGCCGGACCGCTCAAGCTTAAATCCGTAATTCAACTGCGATGCACGGCTAACTTCGATCGAAGCCAACGTGACCGGGTTAAAGCCCTCGGCAAGCGCTAAAACCGTATATGTGCCGGGTAAAGTCTTTGCGAGAAAACTGCCGTCGGACGCCGACCGGACCTGCTTCAGAAGCTTCGACGTTCCGGCACGAAAGATTGCAACGGTGGCATCGGCGATCGGGCTTCCTGCATAATCAACGACCATGCCCTTAATCACGCCTAAATTGCCGCCTTTCTCAGCCGCGAGTGGTAAACCGGTCGAAGCCGGAGCCGCGAAAGCAGTCGAAATCGCCACAGCCAGAACCACAAAAGCTGTGAGAAAGTTTTTTGATTGTTTGCAAAAAGCCATTCGGTAAGGACGACTCTGAATAACGAGCCGCTCATGTCAGTTGAAAAGCTCAACCCAATATTTATCTAATAAAATTTAGCTATTCCAAGCGACTTTGTTATTTTCCAGATAAATTGCAAATGTGTCAAGCATTTGGTTGCAACTCACCTTAGGCGGTATGATGCGCACTACTTGACAAAGTTTGCCCTTAGGCTAGAATAAAAACCTGCTTTGAACCCGGAATATTACGTCTG